>CAYNXE010000005.1:5166-11355 GCA_964400995.1 uncultured Odoribacter sp. | reverse complement strand
AGCCCGTGCGGCAAACACCATCTCCTGTTGTCTCCGGTCCAGCTCGCACCCCTCCAGATGATTCATCCATTGTGCCGCCTCGTCATACCTCTCCATTTCCGTCAGGTTTCTGAACAGCCAAATGGCCGTCTCGGTCTGCATCTTCTCGTCTTCGGGAAACTGGCGCTGGATGAAATGGAACGTATTGCTGGCCATGGTATACTTTTTATTATAGAAATAGGCCTTGCCCAGCAACAGATAGCACCGGTCCAACTGGTTGTTAAACTCCCTCTTTCTACGAAAAGTCTGGTAACTCTTGGAATTTTTGTTTTTCCGTCTCCGAGGTTTTACGGTAATGGAATGCTCATCGATGGCTTTCACCGCTTTCTCTATGGCATAGTCCATGTCCGAACTGCACAAAGCCCGGGTCTGTTCGTCGTTGGACACGAAAACAGGCAACAGGGCGGTATAGTCCTCCTTGTGCCTGGTCTCCATGTTTTTCTCGCCGGACTTCAATGCCTGATTGCCATTGAAATAAACATTATAACGGGTGGTCATCTGGTGATAATTGCGCGAAAAGAAATTGTTTTTCTTCACCGAACACCCGCCTAACCCCGTCAGCAACACCAATAATATGACAAATAGAAAGATTCTCAATGCTTTGTTATTCTTACACGTTTAGCCTGCTCCTGATTTTCTTCCACGGCTTTCACCACTTCCTCCGCCAGTCGGGCAAAGGCGGCTCCCGTAATGCTGTCGGGATTCAACGCCACCGGCTTGCCGGCATCTCCTCCGTCGCAGATGCTTTGCACCACCGGAATCTGTCCCAGCAGACGCAATCCCTTTTCTTCCGCCAGCTTCCTGGCACCTTCTTTTCCGAAAAGGTAATATTTGTGGTCGGGCAACTCCGCCGGCGTAAACCAGGCCATGTTTTCCACCAACCCGAGCACCGGCACCTGAATGCCCGGAGATTCGAACATGTTGATTCCCTTTATGGCATCCGCCAGGGCTACCTGCTGGGGCGTGCTCACCACAATCGCACCCGTCAGGGCGATCGTCTGCACCAAGGTCAGATGAATATCGCTGGTTCCCGGAGGCAAATCAATCAGCATGTAATCCAGTTCGTCCCAATACCCCTGCTCAACCAGTTGCTTCAAGGCGTTGGAAGCCATAGGACCGCGCCACACCGTGGCAGAATCCGGGTCAACGAAGAAACCGATGGACAAGATTTTAACTCCGTATTTCTCCACGGGAACAATCATGTCCTGGTTGTCCACCTGTTCCATATAAGGACGGGCGTCTTCGCAACCAAACATTTTAGGCATCGAAGGACCGAAAATATCCGCATCCACCAGTCCCACCTTGTATCCCTGCATCGCCAAAGCCACTGCCAGATTGGCGGCGACGGTCGACTTGCCGACTCCTCCCTTGCCCGAGGAAACGGCGATGACATGCTTCACCTTTTCCAGCGACAAAGGCCGTTCCAGGTCATGCACAAACAAAGTTTCTATCTCCACCTCCCGATAATCCGCCAGCAAGGATTCGCATTTTTTCCGAATGGCATTCACGAACGGATCATTGGCATTCTGAAAAACCAGTCTGAACATGACTTTATCCCCGTCCATCCGAAGATGCTGAACCATGTCCAGTTCCACAATATTTTTAGCCGTCCCGGGGTATTTGACCTCTTTCAAGGCCTCCCGGATTTCCTTGATTTTATCCTGTGTCATAACTTCATATAAATAGTAAGCTGAAATCGGTAACGAAATTAATGAAAAATCACCAATTTATCATGTCTCAGATGTGAAAATTACCATTTTAACAATACGTTCATATTCGGGTATTGTACTTCCTCAACCTGCCACGCAAGCCCGCGTAACCGGGACAAACCTGTCCCACCAATTTCCAGAAAGCGGCAGAATGGTTCTTCTCCACGGTATGGCACAATTCATGGAGAATCACATAGTCGATAATCTCGTCCGGCAACTTCATCAATTTGATGTTCAGGCTGATGTTGTTGTCGAAAGAGCAGCTGCCCCAATTGGAAATGTTATTCCGGAAACTCAGTTTCCCGTACTTGAATCCGAATCTCCCGGCAAGGTATTTCACCCTTCCGGGCAGATACCGGCGACTTTCCAGCAGGTAGATTTCCAACAAGAATTGTTGCACCGTCTTCTCCACCCGGCTAAATTCCACTCTTTCGGGAACAGCCAGCACAATCGTCTCCCCTTCAATCTTGTACGAAGGCTTGGACTCGGCAGTACCCACGATTTTCAACGTATGAAACTTGGTCTTCACCTCCGCACCCACCTGCAATCCGACTCCCGTATCCTGCTCGTACACCTCCATGCTTTTCCGGTTCTCCGCCAGCCATTGGCGGTTGTCCTCCAGAAAACGCTCCACCTGCTTCCGGCTCACCCCAAAAGGTACGCTGACCCAAACACCCCTCCCAGGTGCCATCCGAATACGCAAGTACTTGATATTCGCACCTCTTCTCACCTTGATTTCCCCGATTCCGGGCAACTCGATCACTTCCATGACTTCCCGTTCTTCAAACCAACAAAAAAGAGAATGCCTTGCGGCACTCTCTTCCAAAATCTACCATTTTGCTGCTCAAGCACCCTTCACCATCTCGCTCAATTTAGAAAAAGCACCGTCAACAACAGCCATCAAATCCTTGCAAATAGCCCGGCAGTGCGCTTTTCTTTCATTCTTGGGAAGGCTTCTGACAGCATTGATGCGCTGACGCATACTGTCATGGGCATCAAGCACTTCCTGCACAATCTTGTTGATAGCGTCAGAATCTTTTCCGTAAGCCAAACAGTTCAGACTATCGTTAATCACTGCAAAAGTCAAATAGTCTATGTCTTTTTTCAATCTTCTAATACTTGCCATATCTTTCAAAATTTAATTTCCTCAAAAGTATACATTTTCTTGTAATTTCTCTCCTTTTCGGCGAATAATTTACCAGATAGACGCCCGTTTCTCAGGAGCAAGATACATGGCATCGCCTTCTTTTATCCCGAATGCTTCGTTCCAGCCGTCAATGTGCGGAAGGGCGGCATTGACGCGCCAACGTCCCAAAGAATGCACGTCCATTTGGGTCAGCAAGCGAATCTGTTCGTCCCGGATATTGCCTGCCCAAACGTTCGCATAAGCCAAATAAAAACGCTGTTCGGGAGTAAAGCCGTTCACCTCGCCCAACGGAGCATCCGCCGTGGCGTTGCGGAAAGCCTGGAAAGCCACCTGCAAACCGCCGTGGTCCGCGATATTCTCACCCAACGTCAACTGTCCGTTTGCCTGGAGTCCCGGCAACACCTCTATCGCGTCGAACCAGTCCACCAGCACCTGGGCACGTTTTTCAAAATTTGCGGCATCCTCCGCCGTCCACCAGTCTTTCAGATTGCCGTCCTTGTCATACTGCCGTCCCTGGTCGTCGAATCCATGGGTCATCTCATGGCCGATAACCACGCCGATAGCCCCGTAATTGAAAGCATCGTCGGCATTCATGTCAAAGAAAGGATACTGCAATATTCCGGCAGGGAAACAGATTTCATTGGTTGTCGGGTTATAATACGCATTCACGGTCTGGGGCGTCATCAGCCATTCCGTCCGGTCCACCGGCTGGTCAGCTTTTGCCAGCATGTAATCAAAATCAAATTCGTTGGAACGCAGAATGTTTGCCCAATAAGAATCGTTCTTTATCTCCAAACCCGAGTAATCCCGCCATTTGTCCGGATAACCGACTTTCACGTAAATGGCAGCCAGTTTGTCCAGCGCTTTCGCCTTGGTCTCATCGCTCATCCAGGTCAGATGCTGAATCCGTTCTCCCAGCGCCTTCTGAAGATTGCCCACCAGCTTCACCATCCTTTCCTTTGCCGCTGCCGGGAAATATTTCTCCACGTACATCTGTCCGACAGCCTCTCCCATAACACCGTCCACCGTCGCCACGGCTCTCTTCCAGCGAGGTTTCATTTCCTTGATGCCGGAAAGCACCTTGCCGTTGAACTCGAAGTTCTCGGCAACAAAATCATCGCTCAGATAAGGAGCTGCCGCATCTATCACTTTCCATTGCAGGTAAGCCTTCTGGGCATTCATGTCCGCCTTGTTCAAAATAGCGGCAACCTCTTTCAAAGGCTCCGGCTGACCGACATTCAATTCTTTCAAATTGGGCAGTCCGAGCGTTGAGAAATAAAGATTCCAGTCAATACCGGGAATGGTCTTTTTCAATTCCTCCAGACTCATCTTGTGGTAATTGGCATAAGGGTCGCGCAGTTTTACCTTCTCATAGGAAGCGGTAGCCAGACGGGTTTCGATGGTCATGACCTGCGCAGCCGCTTTCCGGGCTGCCGCTTCGTCAAACCCCGCCAACTGGAACATCTTGGCAACGTGCTGCTCGTATTTTTCACGAATCTCCTTGTTGTGCTCGTCATTCTTCAAATAATAATCCCGGTCACCCAGTCCCAAACCGCCTTGATAGGTCTGCAACAGATTCCGGCTGCTGTTCATGTCATCGGCAGAAATATACACGCCGAAATAAGCGCCCATGCCCTGGCGGGTCATCTCAGCCACCAGCTTCGTCAGTTCCTTTCTGTCTTTCACCCCGGCAATGCGCTCCAATTGAGCCTTGACAGGCTCGAAGCCGTCGGCATTCAACTTCACGCTGTCCATCGCCATGTTGTACAGTCCGCCAATCTTGGCAGCCACGTCTCCCCCCTCGGATTGCCGGGCGGCAAGTTCTTCAATCAGGCCTTTCATCTGTTGCCGGTTGTTCTCCGCCAGCAAGTCAAAAGAACCGAAACGTCCGTATTCATCGGTCAGCGGATGCGCTTTCATCCAACCACCGCAGGCAAACTGGTAAAAATCCGTATTCGGCGACACGGAGCGGTCCAGGTTAGCCTCGTCGATACCTCCGGATTGCTTGCGTTCACACGCAACACCCGTTGTCAGAATCAATGCCAGAACGGGCAAATAAAACTTTTTACTCATAAAGCTCAAATTATTTAAATTGATCAATATCCATTACATCAGAGTCCTACGATGACATCGTTCATGCGATTGTTTTATTGTCCAATAGTCACACAAAGATAGAAAACAACTCCGTTCAAACGTCAATTTTAGATTGTAAATTTTCAGGCATTTGCTATCTTTGCCCCAATAAAACAAAGGAATCATGATTAAACACATCGTCCTGTTCAAGTTCAAGGCCTCCCCGGAGAAAATCGGCAAGATGCAGGAAATCAAGAACGAATTGGAAAAACTGACCGGCATCATCCCGGAATTGCAGGAAATACATGTCGGATTGAATACCAACCCGGATGAAAAATGGGACATGAGCCTGGAGGCAATTGTCGCCGACCTGGAAGCGCTGAACGCCTACGCCAACCACCCGGCTCATCAGCAAATCGTGAAAACCCTGATTGCTCCGATGAAGGAAGACCGCGCCTGCGTGGACTATCCGTTTTAACGAACCAATCGATAGCCGAGCTATCCGTGTGCTTGTCAAACCACGTAAAAAACAAGAAATATGCAAAAAAACGTCACGCTCCCGTTCATGCTGCTGGGAGTTCTTTTCAATGTGTGCCTGGTAGCCTCCAACCTTTTGGAAACCAAAGTCATTCAACTGGGACCCGTCACGGCGACCGCCGGATTGATTGTGTTTCCCATCTCCTACATCATCAACGACTGCATCGCGGAAGTATGGGGATTCAAAAAAGCCCGGCTGATCATCTGGTGCGGCTTTGCCATGAATTTCCTGACCATCGGCTTCGCCCGGCTCGCCATTCTTTTGCCGGCAGCACCGTTCTGGGCAGGGGAAGAAAGTTTCAATTTCGTCTTCGGTCTGGCTCCGCGCATCGCATTGGCAAGCCTGATTGCCTTCCTTGTCGGCTCATTTCTCAACGCCTACATCATGAGTAAAATGAAAATAGCCACCCAAGGCAAACATTTCTCGCTAAGAGCCATCGTTTCCACGCTGGTCGGGGAAAGCGCCGATTCGCTGCTGTTTTTCCCCATCGCCTTCGGCGGACTGATTCCGGCATACGAACTGTTGACCATGATGGGCATCCAGGCCTGCCTGAAATCCCTGTACGAGGTCATCATCCTCCCCGTAACCGTCCGGGTAGTCAAATACATCAAAAAGACCGACCAAACCGACGTTTACGACCGGGGCATATCCTACAACATCATCAACCTCAAAGACTGGTAGCC
>CAYNXE010000005.1:2461-5066 GCA_964400995.1 uncultured Odoribacter sp. | reverse complement strand
TCATGCTTATAAACAAAAACGGGCGACTCCGATGAAAGAGTCGCCCGCAATGACAATAGCCGGTTATTTGTCAATATCAAAAGCTCCTTCTCCTCCCCTGATAGGCCATCCGGGGTTCTGATAGATAACTGTTGTTGACACATCGTTACGGTTAACAGAAGCATTTACAAATGCAGTGTAACCGATTGGCGAGAGATAGTGTGCCCGGGTAAAGCTCAGACCATCCCATACGAGGTTCTCAGCCTTGCTGATCTGGAAGGGGCGAACATAGGGGCTGTTTTCCTTAGGTGACATATTACCGTCGCTACCGCTTTCTTTAACGACAGGCTCGATATACTCACCATCGGAATTCTTAATAGCCAAATCAGATGTTGGATCGTTATATACTGTACCCCAGTATTTGATACCCTCTATCTGATAAGGCTCTGCAATAAGCTGATCAAGAGCCGCCCAACGACGGAGATCCAGCAGACGGAGCGCCTCGGCGCAAAGCTCGTTACGACGCTCGCGACGCACGTTGTACAGTGTCGGCGACACCAAAACTCCCTGGGTATATGCGCCCCAGTCGCCTTCAGCTTCCTTTTCCATGATAGTAGCACCTATTGTCTTTTGGTAGTCTTCGTCTACATAAGCGCGACGGCGCAAAGCTCTCCAATAAGCGTCAG
Source organism: uncultured Odoribacter sp. (assembly GCA_964400995.1). Classification (GTDB taxonomy): domain Bacteria; phylum Bacteroidota; class Bacteroidia; order Bacteroidales; family Marinifilaceae; genus Odoribacter. The sequence goes on along the minus strand of CAYNXE010000005.1, from coordinate 4,401 downwards.
CTGTTCCGTCAACATTTCCAGTGAGTTCCACGCAAGCCTCCATGTAGTTGAGCAGTGCCTCAGCCGCACGGAACACGATAGAGGCGGTGACAGACTGAAGGTTACCCTGAGCCTCATTATAGTCATATCCCTGTCCTTTCTTGATTGCGTAACCGGTAGGGCAACGGGTGTTATTATCAGCGCTGAACAGCCAGTTCATGTTGTAACGACTGGGGGAAGCTCCATCGAGACCGAGAGAAATCACCGATCCGTCGCCCTTGGTGAAGATCTGCAGACGGGAGTCACGCCCCTGGATAGTGGCAGAGACACCCTGATTCTCCCAGTCGGGATCATAACCAGAGCCGGCAGCATAAATGGGAAGACCATTACGCATGAGGAATGAATTTACCATACCGCGGGTCCATCCCGTACCCCCTGCATTCTTCTGGAACTGAGCCTGAATCTGAGTTGTAACACTCTGGGAAAGATCATAAGCTCTGTAGAGAAGTACCTCGCTATATTTGCTGGGATCAACCGCACAGAACATGCAATAATAAGGATTAGCCTCTGTCAAGCCGGAGGTCATGCCTTCGGGAGTATCGGAATTCCGAACAAGATCATTGACGTACTTATCCCCTACCTCCTTTGCAGAAGCCATCGCCTCTTTGAGGAAATACTCGATTTCACTGTCGATATTGAATCCATCGAGCATAGCCGCATCGCCGGGCCATCCCTTCCCACCGGGAACGAGGGCGGTTCCCTTGTGGCTCTTGAGCCATGTACCCTCGAAGAGAGCCACGCGGCTGCGGAAGAGCTTTGCAGCGTCTTTGCTCAGGCCGTTCTTGCCATAAGCAGAGTTTTCCGGAAGATACTGTATGGCCTTGGTCAGATCATCGAGTATGTGACATGCCACCTGATGGCGGGGCCGGCGTTTCGAAGCCTCAAGGAGGATTTCCTTATCGTCAGGAAGCACTTCATCTACGATCGGATAGTCGCCCACAGCAGAATAATACTGCCAATAGGCATAAGCGCGGAAAAAGTAGCCTTCACCGCGAGCCTGATTGATAAGAGCTTCTGATCCGCTTACAGCGTTGTTTGCAATTGCCTCCTCTGTATTCTGGAGGAAATAGTTGAGTGAACGGATATTACCGAACGACCAGTTTTCCGTGCCGCTTCCTACGCGCCATTCACCAGGCACGTACATATTGCCTATTGTACGGAACACCTGATTGTCGGTACCATTGTCGGATGAGAAAGTTCCGAGCTGATAGGTATTGTCAGAGTGGCTTGGCAGAATGGTATAGAAATTTAAAGTGTAAGCCTGAAGATTTGCAGCGGAGGTAAAGAAATTCTCGGGAATAATCTTATCCTCCGGCTGCTGATTTAGGTAGTCGTTACAGCCTGTGAGACCCAACGCAACCACCACAGCTAAGGCAGAACTAATATATTTATTCATAATGAATTCAAATTTAGAATGTTACATTAAGACCGAGTGAGAAAACACGTGAAATGGGATAAACTTTTGCAAAACCATAGGCTTTGTCATAAGCCTCGATAAGCTCGGGATCACCCATCTTTGTGAATTTGGTGATATTAGCAAGGTTTTCACCCGATACAAAGACACGTGCACGTTCGATACCGATCTTATGAGTGAGTACCGTAGGAATCGTGTAGCCAAGCGTTATGTTCTTCAGGCGGCAGTAAGCTGCATTCTGGAGATACTTGGTCTGAACTTGGGTATTGCTAGGACCGCCCCAGTTTACACGGGGGAGATAAGCATTCACATTCGGACCAAGAGGATCAGAGGTATCTGCCGGACGGAAATAATCGGTATGAGGCTCAAATACGACAGCCTGCCATTTTCCCTGCTGGCAAGCACCGAACATCATGGGACCGCTTGCCCAGTAATCACGTTTCATTGTCCCCTGGAAGAAGACCTTCAGGTCAAATCCCTTCCACTG
>CAYNXE010000005.1:0-2361 GCA_964400995.1 uncultured Odoribacter sp. | reverse complement strand
GCTATACCAACAGAAGTATAACCCCAGATATCACCGAGCTTGCTACCGTTATAGTAGTTGCCCAGACCATAAGTGTCGTTGGTAGGATACTCGTCAACCGTCGTGGTATGGTCATAGAGATTGAAGGTGATGCCATAGCTGAAGTCCTGTATGCGGTCCCGCCAGCTGATAGAGAGTTCCCAACCTTTTGTGGTCATAGAAAGGTTGTTGGTATTGGGCACGGTTGCACCAAATACGCCGGGGAGTACATAGCCGGGACCCACCATGTCGAGGGTGCTACGGTTATAGTAATCTACCGTACCGGTCAAGCGGCTATTGAAAAGCGACCAGTCGAGACCGATGTCCCAGGTACGGTTCTTCTCCCAGGTGAGGGTGGAGGAAACGAGACCGGGCATAGAAGCGGTAGCATTGTGATTGCCGTTTACAAGCCAGCTTGAAGAGTTGCCGCTATAGCCCATGGTTACATAGGTAGGATACCAGTTGTCCGTATCCTGGTTGCCCAGCTTACCCCAAGAATAGCGAAGCTTAAGCTGATCGCATGTCTGTGTGAAATCTTTCCAGAAATCCTCACTCGCTATATTCCAACCGAGAGAGAAAGAGGGGCTCCATGTCCAGCGACTGTCGGCACGGAAGCGTGATGAACCGTCGTAGCGGAGGTTACCCTCTACGAGGTAGCGTCCTTTGTAGTCATAGTTGATACGGCCGAAGAAACCTGCGGTTGACCATGTATCCTCTCCGCCACCTACCGTAGTCGTATTTCCATCAGTCATAGAAAGATAAGGCAGACGGTTGATGATACCGTTACGCCGAGCCTGGAAATATTTCTGGTTGTACCACTCGCTCTGGAAACCGACCATGATCTTAAACTCGTGATCTTCGGCGACATTAAAGCTGTAGGTACCGAAAACATTGGGGTTAAAGTAGTTGGCACGACGATTGTATTCAGTAATGCGAGACCCGGTTCCTCCTGCGCCATAAGGAAAACCGTTAGGGTTATTATCGTATGCTATACCATCGGTGTCCCAACCGTAGCACTGCTGAACCACCTGGCTCTGATTGTAGTGAATGGTGCGATAGTTAAAGTCGGCATTTATAGTCAGGCCGGAGACTGGCGTGAGGACGAAAGAGAACTGGTGGTCGAGTTTGTCTTCATTGGTCTTGTAGCGACCGCCATTTTCCATCGCATCGATAAACGACTCAACGACAGGATAACCGTTAGGGTCATGCGTAGGTATGATAGGCCAATAACGAGCGATGTTGTGATAGAGTTCATTACTTGCCTCTTCCCTTACGAATGAGGGCGCATCATATTGACCGCGGTACCAGCGGGTGCTGTATCCGAAGCGTATCCAATTGGCAAGCTGCACGTTGATTTTAGCGTTGGTGGTATAGCGATGAAGCTTATCCTTGCCATAGCGCAGGTTACCATCCTGGGAGAGGATATTGCCTGAGAAGTAGTAGTTAAACTTCTCGGTACCGCCGTTGATTGAGATATTGTGCTCCTGCGAGAAGGGAGTGGTACCAAAGTGCTCGTCAAGCCAGTCGGTATTACCGATAGGCAAAATATCGGTTTCGTCCCATACCTCCCAGTGATTGTTGCCAGGGTTGCGGAACATGGTAGCCTTTGAAGGATCGGCGACAACCTCTTTCAGTTTATCCAGGTAATCCTGCGAGAACCAGTTCTCACCGTTATTGTTTGCAGCCTGATTCATTACGTTTGCCCACGTCCATGCGTCAGCCATCTTGGGCATGCCCACAGCGTGGCTCCAACGGAAAGAGTCGCTGTAATTTACAGAAACTTTGCCTTCCTTACCGGTGCGGGTCGTGATAAGGATCACACCACCGGCAGCCCGCGAACCGTAGATAGAGGAAGCCGCAGCGTCCTTAAGAATGGAGATGTTTTCTATGTCGGCGGGGTTAAGCTGATTGATATCTCCCTCCATACCGTCGACGAGAACGAGGGGATTAACGGAAGAGCCTGCACCGATTGAACCTGCACCACGGATATTCATGGTACGGGGAGCACCGAGCTGACCACCACGAGCAGCACCAAGCACATCAAGACCGGCAGCCATACCCTGCAGAGCGTCGGCTACGGTATTGACGGGACGAGCGATGATTTCCTTGGCGGAAACAGTAGAAACAGCGCCGGTGAGGTTGGCTTTCTTCTGAGTACCGAAACCTACCACCACGACTTCATCCAAGGTTTTGGTGTCCTCCTTCAGCACAATGGTAAGGGGTGTGCCGTTCCAGACAACTTCCTGGGTTACGTAACCGATGAAAGAAACCATGATCGTGCTTCCCATGGGAACATTGTTCAGGGAGAAATCCCCGTCTATTCCAGTGGTGGTACCGACAATG
>CAYNXE010000004.1:13215-28440 GCA_964400995.1 uncultured Odoribacter sp. | reverse complement strand
CCGAGGCTTTCCGTTCCGGCAACCTGGGCGTGATGGATTATTACCGGATGAAAAACATCGAGGCCGACACGCAAATGCGCGAATCCATTGCGAAACCGGCAGAGAACAGCAAGAAAAAGACGGATAAAATCGGGTAAGACTTATTTCTTGATAGACCGGTCAATGATTTGCAATCGGGCTTGCGAGGGTTCTTCGTAGGCGTTGCAGGCTGCAAGGTAGTTTTTCAGTTCGGTGAAGTCGTTACCGTAGAGGTTGTCGCTGAACTGGTGGAGTTTTGTCATGACGTTGATGTATGCCAGCGGGTCTTTACGACGGGTCAGTTTGCGTAACGCCAACAGGTAATCTTCACGGAATACGGTCGGTACGATTATGCGTGATTGCTCTGCCCGTACTAATTCCGCATTCATCATCACACGGGCAATGCGTCCGTTCCCGTCGTTGAACGGATGTACTTCGCTAATCATAAACATGATGAAGATGGCACGGGCAAACGGGTCAGTCAGTGCGGCGTAATACTTGAAACCTTGCGAAAGGGTGCCTTTCACAAGGTGATGAGCGACAAATTCAGTTTGTCCGGCACGGTTGTTCTTCGTTTTGAAAACACCGGGGTTTATGTGCGGTCTGCCTTCGAGCAGAACGGAATGCCGATGACTTAGAATGGCAAACAATTCTTTGGGAGATGTTGGCGTTTGCATCATCTCTGTACGGTTCGATAATATTTTGAAGGTGCCGAGGATGTCATGCGAATCCTCGTCTCGTCGGGGCATGGGAATACCGGAGTCAACAATGGCTTTTGCCTCCTCTACATCAAATTCTGTTCCTTCTATGTAATTTGAAAAGTAGCTTTCAAAGAACGAGAAAAGACGGAATGATTCTTCGTCCGTATTGCGATTGTTGCGGATGACGAAATAACGGTCTTTTATTGCCTCAAAAAGAATTTCAAACAATTCCACTCTTGCAGGGTCAAAGGGATTTCCGGTGGCAAGAGCTTTGGCGGAATCGGTTGACAATATCTTGGTATCGTGAGTGGAAAGTAATGCCGAAATGATATTGTTGAGTTTGGCAAATTCGGTCTGCATTTCCAATTCGTCAGCTACTTTCCTCAATTCGTCCCGATATTGGTTCAGCCGGGTTTCACCCCCTGTAAGTAATAGTTGTTCGAGTTTGTTTTCTATGACGCTTACAGGTAAAATACGTGACTCATCGCCTGATTTCCTGGATATTTGCATATTCTCAAGCATATACCTGTACTCGCCGGATATGTGTATGCCCATAAATGGAATATCACGGGAAGTCGCTTTGGGTCCCTTGATGAAATTTAAGGTTATGCCCGGTAAATCGGTTACTCGCCTTGTTGTTGAGTTGGTCAGGAAGAAATCACCGGTGGCAGTCGGTCGCATTTCCTTGGCGCTGCGATGACTTATGAGTGCATCGGGATAACGATAAACCAGAATGTCGATAAGGTTGCGGCGCACAATATTTTCCAGACTATCCACAAGTTTTGTGGTGTAAATGCGTGGTGCCACTTTGCGAAGTTTACCCTCCTTCTCTTTCTTTGTCAGTACGCGAGAAACGTTCGCATCTGATGAGCCGAAGATAATCTCTTTTCTGGTATCAACTTTTACTGCCATACAAAAAATCACGATTAAGAGAGCACAAGGTACAAATTTCTGCGATTATAACCGTGATTTTTACAAAAAACTGAGTTTAAGATATTCTCTTCGTTTTGGAAATTTCTGCTGTTTTTGATCGTTTTTAAGCTCTTACTATTTTTTTGTGGCATCTATATTGAATTATAAAATAAGAAGTACGGAAATCATTAGGAATCCCGTACTTCTCATTTGTACATTGATTTTATAGTGCAATTTTAGAAGTCATTAATAAGTGCCTTATATGTGTTATGCTTTTATTGGTTGGTATTCATAAATCTTCTCCGTTTGAATGGTTGTATTCGTTATCGTAGAACATTAGAATACGGTATTCGCCATATTGTTCGGCAATCATAAACCAAACAGATTTATTGAAAAAGAATTTCTGCATATATGAAACTCCATATTCTATAATTTCTTTTTGTAGTTTTTCTTGTAATTCCTCTGTTGGATGCGCTAATTGTTCTTCTGTGTATTTTGCTGAAATAATGGATTTTATTTCTTCTGTGATTGCAGTTGTATCAACGGAAGACGGTAATTGATAATAAGCAGCCTCATATCGTTTGTTATGTACTGTCATTTCGTAGGATATATCTTCATCTTCTGGTAAAAAATAATCCGAAAACGATGCTTGCATATATCCGTTTTTATTTAGAAATTGTCGACAAAGTGTGTTAAATCTTATTTTAATATCAGTTTCGTTTGATGCAATAGCATCTTCAACCATGATTCGCCATACTTTATTGTTGTTGGTAACTATATGTAAACGAACTTCTCTACCATTAAATTCACCTTCTAAACAGTCTATTATATTATTGTATCGATATCCTTTGGCTTTCAATTTCTGTATCATTTCAGGTTTACTGCCGTCAATGGGAATACCGAGAAATAAGGTGACATCTTTCTGTGCATATAAAGCTATTGAAATAACAAATAGTATTGCAAGAGATAATAATTTTTTCATGATTTTTTGCTTATAAGAAAGGCGTGTATCTATTCATGGACTTGCCTTTCATTTAGGTTACCGCCAAGTGACCCTATCCACAACAAGCACAGAATAGTCCACGCCTTATAAGCGTGAACTTTCAATCTGCTTGTTCTCGTGGATGAATGTTTGGCGGTATTCAAATGAAAGAGAACAAGAGCTAAAAGCTCAATATTATATTTTTCAAGTACGAACAGAACGCTTTCCGTAGTTATTGATTATTGTTTAATTCGGTGGAAATCATTCTATGAATAATTTCTTAAGCGTTTGTTTCTTGTTTATTTTAATTCATTTTCATTCATTTTCATTTGTTTTAAAGGGTTAATATTCGTTTCCGGTGTAAAGATACTGAAAACGATGAATTTGCAATATACTTGGCATTGATAATTTGAGAAAGTAGACTTTAAATGCTCATAGCAAGCATAAAATATCCATTTTATGCTTGCTGTGAGTAGGGGATTGATGCTTGTAGCCGCTCATTCCGAGTAGGCGCAGTGAGGTAGGTCACGGAGGTTATAGCGGGAAGCCATGGTTTCACCGTAGGCGCCGCAGGAGCGAATGGCGATGAGGTCGCCGCGCCGGGTGGTGTTGAGGGCGATGTCTTTGCCGAAGCAGTCGGCGGATTCACAAATCGGTCCGACGATGTCGTATTTTTCTTCCGGTAGGTTCGAGGTGAGGTTCTCCATTTGGTGGAATGCCTGGTAGAGAGCGGGTCGCAACAGGTCGTTCATGCCTGCGTCCAGGATGACGAATTTCCGGTTTTTTCCCTCTTTCACATACAATACCTTGGCAATCAGATTGCCGCACTGTGCCACGACGGACCTGCCCAGTTCAAAGTGCACCTGCTGGTGAGGCATCGGTTCAAAAAATCGGGCAAAGGTGGCGAAATAAGCCTTGAAATCCGCTATGGGGTGCCGGTCGGGTTCCTGGTAGCTGATGCCCAAGCCTCCGCCGAAATTGATGTGGGGTAAAATCAGACCGTGTTCTTTCAGTTTCGCCTGAAGTTCATTTGCCCGGATGCAAAGTCCGCGAAAAACGCTCATATCGGTGATTTGCGAACCGATGTGAAAATGCAAGCCTATTAATTGAATGTGCGATAGTTTTAACGTTTCCTGCACCACGTGTTCCAAGTCGTACAGGTATATGCCGAACTTGTTTTCTTCAATGCCTGTCGTGATGTAATGGTGCGTGTGGGCATCGACATTCGGGTTGATGCGCAGGGCGATTTTCGCCTTTTTGCCCATGCGTTCCGCTATTTCGTTGATGACCTGTATTTCCGGCAACGACTCGCAATTGAAGCAGAAAATGTTCTGCTCCAGTGCCAGTTCTATTTCCGCATCGCTTTTTCCGACCCCGGCATAAACAATGCTATCGGCGGAGAAACCGCATTCCAGCGCCCGCCTGATTTCGTTGCCGCTTACGCAATCTGCTCCCAATCCTTGACGGCTGATGCGCTTGAGCAATACGGGATTGGCATTTGCCTTGACGGCATAATGCACGTGATAGCCGTATGCGTCGGCTTCTTTGTGCAGTGCGTGCAACGTCTCATCGAGTAGTTCGATGTCGTAATAATAGGACGGAGTGGGTAATTGTTTGATTTGCTCGAGGTTTTTCATCGGAATCGCTTTTACGGTTGTTCGGGTATGAAAATTTCCAGGACGGGCGGTGATGATTTATTCCTGTACGTCCAGCAACTTGTGGCTCAGGTCGGTCATTGCCTTTTTCTTGTCTTCTTCCTTGACCAGTACGGAAATGTTGTGTTCGCTGCCCCCGTAGGAAATCATCCGCAAAGGAACGTCCGACAGTGCGTTCAGAACCAGGGCGTCCAATCCCGCCTTTCCGGCGGCAAAATCGCCCACGATGCAGACAATCGCCATATCGCGGTCCACTTCGATGACCCCGTATTTTTCCAGGTCGTGCAGGATGTTGTCCAGATTCTCCGTATTGTCAATGGTCAGGGATACCGCCACTTCGGAGGTGGCAATCATGTCAATCGGGGTTTTCCAGGCCTCAAAAACCTCGAATACTTTGCGCAGAAAACCGTAGGCAAGCAACATGTTGCTGGATTTGATTTTGATGGCAGTGATGCCGCTTTTCGCCGCAACCGCCTTGATGTTTTTTGCCGGACTGTCTTTGGTAATCAGGGTGCCTTCATCCTGCGGACACAAGGTGTTTTTCAGCCTTACTGGGATATTTTCCTTTTTGGCGGGCTGTATGCTGGAAGGATGAAGGATTTTGGCTCCGAAATACGCCAGTTCCGCCGCTTCCTCGAAAGACAGGTGGCGGATGGCCTTGGTATTTTCCACAAACCGAGGGTCGTTGTTGTGGAATCCGTCAATGTCCGTCCATATCTGGATTTCCTCGGCGTGGATGGCGGCTCCGACCAGGGCGGCGGAATAATCGCTGCCGCCTCGTTTCAGGTTGTCGATTTCCCCGTATGCGTTTCGGCAGATGAATCCTTGCGTGATGATGAGGTCGCTGGTTTCGTTTTTGGCCAGTTCCCGTTCCAGGTTCTGCCGGATGTAGAAATAGTCCGGTTCGCAGTCTTTGTCGATGCGCATGTATTCAAGGGCGGAAATCAGGGTGTTGTCGATGCCGCATTCTTCCAGGTAATAGTGCATCAGGGTGGTGGACATGATTTCGCCCTGTGCCAATACGGCTTTCTCCTGCAAGGGGTAAAAATCCTTGTTGATGAAAGAGCGCAGATACGTGAATATGGTCTGGATAAACTCTTTTCCTTTGTGGATATACTCCTCCGTCCGGAATAGCTCGGTGACGGTGATGTAATAGTTGACCTCCAGGTCCTGTATGATGTTCAATGCCTCCTGTTTCTCGTTCCGGTAGAGGCAATCGGAAATTTCCACCAAGGTGTTCGTGGTTCCGGACATGGCCGACAGGACGACGATTTTGGGCTGTCCGTCCGATATCAATTCCGCCACGCTGCGTATTCTTTCCGCACTTCCCACCGATGTACCTCCGAATTTTAAGACTTTCATATTGTGTATCGTTAAATAATGAATGAATCTATAAGTTTCGGCAGTACGGATTTGTACTGCCGAGCGGTTGCAAAGTTGCCATATCCTTTCGGATAAAGCAAGAATGTGTTATAAATTTAACAACGTGATTAATTTTTGTAGAAGGTTGCTGCGACCCATTGGTTTTCTTCCCGGTATTCCTGGAATTGCATACCCAAGGATTCGGCTTTTTCCCGTATCATGGGCAGGTCTTTCAGATAGAATCCGCTCATTACCAGATAGCCGGAGGATTGCAGTTTGTCGATGTAATGTGCCATATCGTCCAGCAGGATGTTCCGATTGATGTTGGCAAGAATGATGTCGTAGTTCTGTTCGGCTTGCAACAGGGTGGCATCACCGATTTTGATAGCAATGTTGTCCAGGTGGTTGTTGCGGATATTTTCCATGGCATTGTTGTATGCCCACGGGTCGATGTCGATGCCGGTGACCTCCCGGGCGCCGGTTTTTGCTGCCATAATGGACAATATGCCGGTGCCACATCCCATATCGAGAACCCGTTTCCCTTTGATTTCCGGAGCAAGTGCCAGTATGGTGCGGAGCATAAGGGCGGTTGTGGCATGGTGGCCGGTGCCGAAGCTCATTTTGGGTTCGATGATGATTTCGTATGCTATGCCGGGAATCGGTTCGTGAAATCCGGCTCTGACCTGGATTTGATTGTCGACGACTATCGGGGTGAAATTTTCTTCCCATACCTTGTTCCAGTCCTGGTCTTCGATTTCCCGGGTGTCCACGGATATGCGGAAATGTTCCGAGAAATATTGCAACATCTGGTTTTCGGCAATGGCTTGCCGGTCATAGTCCTTGGTCGGGATATAGGCCGAGAATCCTTTTTCGGTGTAGGAAAATCCGTCATATCCGATGTTGCCCAGTTCGGCGATCAAGGCATCGGCGACGGCTTCCGTATAAGGTTCGAGGGTAAAAATTACTTCTGTGTAGGTCATATCTTGCGTGATTAAAGGGTGATGTCCATTCTGATTCTCCATTCTTTGGGATAATAATTGTTTAACCGGTTGCCCAGGTTCTTGCACCAGCCCAAGCCGATACCCCGGTGGGATACCAGTATCCAGTCGCCGCTCAGACCGGGAGCCGGAATGTCTTCCTTGCGCAGAAAGGTGAGGGCGGTTTTCCGGTCCGTTTCGTAGACGGTGCAGTGCTTTGTTTCCAATCCTTGCCACAGAGCCGATGCGGGGAGCAGTTTCAGCTTCCGGTTGTTGGTCTCTGCCATTTCGCAGCCTTTGTAAAGGACGCGGAGCGTTGCTTCCAAGGTGGCGATGAAATCCGCCTGCGGGGTGGGGAGAATGCCCGTGGTGTTTTCGGTCGTATAAGCCGAATAGCGTTCCGGAGTGCGGATAAAAGGTTTTAGTTGGTCTGGAATCCGCGTGTAAGCGGTATTGGATTTTTTGCTTTTCCGGGGGCAAAATTCCTTGCCTTCGTTTTTTTGGACGACTCCGACAAAAAAGCCTTCGCCTTTTATTTTGTGGGGATAAAAATGGTAGCAGTGGGCTTTTGAGTTGCCGGGAACGATGCCTTCAAAGGAGTGGGCGATGGGGAGGCTTTCGCCTTGCCATTCCTCCTGCAGCCATTCCAGCATTGCTTCGTTTTCGCCGGGATTGTATGTACAGGTGCTATATATGAGCTTTCCGCCCGGTTTCAGGCAGTGCCAGATGTCGGCGACGATGCGCCGCTGGCGTTCACTGCACAGGCGGAGATGTTCTTCGCTCCATTCCGTGATGGCGGCGGGGTCTTTTCTGAACATGCCTTCACCCGAGCAGGGGGCATCCACCAGGATGAGGTCGAAGGCTCCTTCCAGCGTATGGAAATCTGCCGGGTCATTGTTGGTGACCACCACATTGTCCTGTCCCCATTTGATGATGTTTTCTTTTAGGATGGCAGCTCGTGAACGGATGACCTCGTTGGCGACCAGCAGGCTGTCTTTGTCCAGCATAGAAGCGACCAGGGTGGATTTTCCTCCCGGTGCGGCACACAAGTCCAGCACGCGCACCGGACCGGCGGGCATAATTTGTTTCAGCATGTGCCGGATGAACATGGAGGAGGCCTCCTGGACATAATAGGCTCCGCCGTGAAAGCACGGGTCCAAAGTGAACACCGGGCGTTTGTCGAGGTACCAGGCATGGTCACACCAGCCGACGGGCGACAAGGGGGCAGCTTCGGGCAGCAGTTCTTCCGGAGGCAACCATTTCCCCGGATTCTGTCTGATGCTGACGGGGGCTTCGGCTTGCAAAGCGTCAAGAAACAATTGCGCTTCCGAAGCCCATTCATTTTTTATGCGTTCTTCAAAAGCGGCTGGTAAAGTGTTCATGTTTTCCGTTTAAAAAGCATCCACGAATGTAAATTCGGCGATGATTCGGCGGAACTCACTTCCCTTGCCTTCGGCAACTGCAATGCTGTAAGTATAATTTCTGTTCATTGCCTTCAGACCTTCCAAATTTTCTTCCAGATAATCCTTTACGCCATAAGCCCGTAGAAAGGCCAGTTGTTCATTCCGCTGAATGCCGTCTTTGGGATTAATGGTAATGCCCGCAAGTTTGCCGTCCTGATAAACTGGCTCATTGTTAAAATTGCCGTAAACACCATTATAGGGAATTTTATTGCGGATAGGAGTGGCGTCTGCCATACCGGAAATACTTACGGAAAGTTTCTTGCCTGCTTTGATATACTGTTTGAAGTCTCCTTCAAAAGCTTGTTTCACGAGTGCAAGCATGGATTTTGCCGCTCCTGATTCACTGATTTGGTATTTGCCGGGACCAAAGTCTTCCTGAATAGAAAATCCAGGTTCTACTTCGTATGAGAATTTCACTTTGTAATTCAGAATCTTTTTACCATTGGCATCATACGTACTTTCAACGCGTGAATCAACGGTAATGTTGGTATGGTCGGAAATCACGTTGCTTGATTTGGCTTCTGCCACCACTTTTTGTTTGAGCTCCTGGAGTTTTAACACTTCCAATTGTTGTTGCTGGAGAATATCGAGAGACAGCAGATTGTCATCGGTCAGATCAATATTTAAAGGAGTACGATCCAGATTATCATAGATATAAGTCTCGTTATTCGTCTTGTTGTGGAATTTGGCATAAACAAGTTCGAAATTGTCATTGGGCAACACGCCGTATTTGGCGTCCTCAATTGAAATGTCTTCGGGGTCTTTGAAAGCACCTACGGCTTCCTCTGGTACGGGGAGAAAGACGGAGGGCATATTGTCAAATTCCACTGAAAGCATCTGGTTGGTGCGGTCATATTTTCCCAGTGAAATTTTTGACGTTGAAGCCAAATCACCCGCCAAATCGGTGGCAATCTTATCCTCGAACACTTGGCGTTGTTTGGTGCGTGATTCATCGTTTACACGGGCGCGGTATTGGTCCATGGTTTCGTCCGGCATCATCTTGAGCCATTCGTGCATCAATTCATCGGCTCCGTCGGCAACCAGCTTATTGTAATTGGGAGCCAATGAAGCCATGTTTTTCGCATTGATGCTTTTGGTCGCGTTGTAGGCTAATATCTGTTTTTGTTGGTTGTCAATAAGAAACTCTATCTCAGACATGCCACCTGTTGGAACTTCGATGTTTTTCCGGTCGGTATCGTCAAGCAGATTGATAAGAGTAATCAGATTGGGAGAGGTGGCTACGGCAATGTATTTGTTGTCATAATTATAGGAAAATGACAGGCCTTGTCCCAATCCTTCGATGTTCTTCTTTGTATCGAAAGAACGTGTGTCATATATGGACAGGATGCCGTTGTCTGTCAGAATCGCCAACTCGTTGTTGTCGTTGGAGAATTCTGCCTTTGTCACTTTTTCGTTAAATTTCCATTTCTTGCGCAATTTTTTCTCCTCGAGATTATACACCGCCACTTGATGCTCATTTCTGAGAAGGAGGTAGTAATTGTTGTCGCTTACATCTATATCTGTCACGGAGAAGGGGATAGGAAGCGTATCCATCGGTTGGAAATTGATGGCATTCATTACCAGAACGCCTTGGTTTGTTGCTAACAACAACTTGCGGGCGTCGGAGGTGTAGGTGGCAGCCTGAGGTATACCTGTCTTTTTGGAATTGAATCGATAAAGTATTCCATTGTATAGGTTGGAGCTGAATACTTTTGCCTCGGAAGCTTTTTTCCCGGCGTTTACGACAATGTATGAAGTACCTATCGGATTAAACTTAACATTGAGAATCTTATCAGTGAAGGTAGACAACTCATTGGTGCGGAGGGCGTATATGCTTTTATCATTGTAACCGAAAACAACGACCTTGTTACAAGGTACTAAACCTACAGGTGTCTGTTTTTGGGGAAAAACATAATCGTTCGATTGGTCTTGTGCCAGTAGAGATGTATGAAAGAATGCTACTAAATTTGTTAGTAACAATAGTTTGTAAAAATGAGATGAATTTTTCATGAAATCGCTGATTTGTAAGTATTCAACAAAGATATTCTTTTTGAGTTCGCAAAGTAAAAGATAAAAAATATTGTAAATACAATATGCTTTCTTAAAATACGTTAATATGTATATTTTTTGTTGGCATATTGCCTACCTTTGTTGATAAGTGGTATTTGACGGCAAAGATACGCAAGTTGTCCGCAAAATCAACTTTATTTTGAGTGTTTAAATCTTGAATATGGAAGTAAAAGGAAATTACGATTTAAAGGAATACACTACGTTTGCCATTGGGGTGAAATGCAAGTATTTTGCCGAGGCGGACTCGGAAGAGGAGTTGCTGGATTTTGTCCGGACGTATGAATGGAAGCCGGAAGAGATGCTGATTTTGGGAGGAGGGAGCAATTTTCTTTTTACGGAAGATTTTGACGGAACGGTTTTTTATCCTGCCATGAAGGGAATCGAGGTGACGGGGGAGGATGAGGATTTCGTGTATGTCCGGGTTGGAGCCGGGGAGGTTTGGGACGACTGGGTGGCATGGGCTGTGGAGCGGGGCTATGGGGGCGTGGAAAACCTTTCGTTGATACCGGGGCATGTCGGTGCCGCTCCGGTGCAGAATGTGGGAGCCTATGGAATGGAAGCCGGAGATACGATTTATGAGGTGGAGGCCATCCGTCTGGAGACGGCGGAACGGGTCAGGATTGCCGCTGCGGACTGCTGCTTTGCTTATCGGGACAGCATTTTCAAAAAAGCCTGGAAGAATCAATACCTGATTACCCGGGTGGTTTTCCGATTGACGAAGAAACCGGAATTTCGTTTGGACTATGGAACGATTCGGCATGAACTGGAAAAATCGGGCGGTGAAATTTCCTTGAAAACCATTCGTCAGGCAATCATCCGGATTCGTCGGGAAAAATTGCCGGACGTGGCGGTATTGCCCAATGCCGGGAGTTTCTTTAAAAATCCGGTGGTGTCTAAGGATATGGCGGAAAGACTGGTGCGGCAATACCCGGAATTGCCGGTGTATCCCGTGGATGATGAAAGCCGGAAATTGGCTGCCGGCTGGATGATCGAGCAATGCGGCTGGAAGGGAAAGAATCTGGGAAAAGCCGGGGTGCACGAGAAACAGGCTTTGGTGCTGGTGAACCGGGCGGGAGCGAGTGGAACGGAGATTGCCTGTCTTGCCAATGAAATCAAAAAAAGCGTGTTCTTGAAGTTCGGTATTTGGCTTGAACCCGAAGTTTATGTCTATTGAACGGATGCGGCTATGGTGACGAAATACGTGGAGAAAATAAAGATTTTCAATCATTATACGAATTACAAGGGGCGACTGTTTGCAAAGACCTTGTGTGATTTGTTCAATGACGTGGCGGAGGTGCAGACGGAGATTTACGGGGTGGATGTGGCGACGCTGAATGCCCGGGGGATGACCTGGATGTTGCATCGCCTGCATATCCAATTGACGAAGATGCCCTTGCAGAACGAGGAGGTGTATATTGAAACCTGGCCTTCGGGGGTGGACCGCTTGTTTGCTTTGCGGGATTACCGGATGATTCGGGAGAACGGCGAGGAACTGGTGCGGGCGACTTCCGAATGGATGTATATCGATTTGAACCGCCGCCGACCGATGAGGCTGACGGAAGAGATTGTCCGGATGAGTACGGAGCACGGCATCCCTCGCTTGGAGATAGCCCCTCTGTTCAATGAAAAGGAATTTCAAACCGGGCATATCCGGGAGGGACGGCGTTTCAGTGCGACTTTCGACAATATCGATTTCAACGGTCATGTGACCCAGGCTTCTTATATGAGGTGGATTACCAATGCTTTGCCTTTCGAGTTCCTGAAAGAGCATATCCTGATTGACGTGGAAGTCATCTATGCCCATGAAATCATGCCCGACAGCAACATCTATTCCGATTACGGTATGGAAGAGGACGGGGGATATGTCGTGGTGTCTCATCGGTTGCTCAACGAGACGCGCGATGTAAGCCATTGCATCGCAAAGACCGTCTGGGAAAAGAAATAGTCCGCCGGCGCGGCTGTGATCAGATTTCCTTTTCTATCAGATAGACATTCCGGTCGGTTGCCGAACGGGACACCAGTTCTGCAACAAAGCCTGCCAGAAACAACTGGGTGCCTAAAATCATGGATACCAACGAAATGAAAAAATAGGGATTGTCGGTGACCAAGCGAGCCGGGATGCCTTTTGAAAGGCAGATGAGCTTGTCTATTCCAATCCACCCGGCAGCACAGAAGCCGATGACAAAGAGCAGGGTACCGATGGCCCCAAACAAGTGCATCGGTTTTTTGGCGAAACGGGTGATGAAAGTGACCGAAAGCAGGTCCAGCACGCCATTGATAAACCGGTTCAATCCTCCGAATTTGGTGACGCCGTATTTCCGGGCACGGTGTTGCACCACTTTCTCGCCAATCCGGGTGAAGCCGGCTTGTTTTGCCAGAATGGGAATATACCGGTGCATTTCGCCGTACACCTCGATGTTTTTTATCACCCTGTTCTTGTAGGCTTTCAAGCCGCAATTGAAGTCGTGGAGCTTGAGACCGGAGAATTTCCGGGCAGTCGCATTGAACAGCTTGGAAACCATGTCGTAGTCTTCTTCCATGATCATCCGGTATAGTTCCGGGATTTCATCCGGGCTGTCCTGCATGTCCGCGTCCATGGTGATGACCACATCGCCTTGGGCTGCCTGGAAACCGCAATGCAACGCTGCCGATTTTCCGTAGTTGCGGCGGAATTTGATGCCCCGGATGCAATTGTTTTTTTGCGCCTGGTCTTCGATGAATGCCCAGGAATGGTCCTTGCTGCCGTCGTCCACCAGAATGATTTCATAGGTGAACTGGTTTTCTGTCATGACCCGTTCGATCCAAGCCGTCAGTTCCGGCAGGGATTCGTCTTCATTGTATAAAGGGATAACTACTGAGATGTCCATGGCTGATTACGTTATTTCCGGCGTAAAATTCCGGCTAAAAACAATGAGAATATAAAACCTGTAAATATTTTGTTGAATACCTCGCTGATGGCGATAACCCCGGCATTCATGAACGATTTCAGGATGGCCTGCATGTTTTCCAGCAGGGGAGAATCCTTGTACACTTCTTCCAGCATGCTGGCGGTCATTTCGAGGTAGTTTTCCTGCAATTCGGGATGCGTGCGGTAAAGGATGTAAATGTAACATCCGTACAATGCGGAAGCGGTGGCAATCAGATAGATGCAGATGCCCAGCGCCTTGGCATAGTGCAGGATGCCGCCCAATTGTTCTTCCCGGTATTTGCGCGTGCCGATGAACGCGCCTGCTATGCTCAGCAGCATCAATACGTTGTTGAGTTGCGGGTTCAGACAGACGGGTTGCCCAGCCTGGTAAAAGACGTAGGAAGCTAAGATAAAGCTCAGTCCGATGAACCCTCCGAAAAGGGTGTTTTGTGAAACAAAGGTGTTGTTCTTCATGGCTGGCTGTTTATTTTAGAGCAGGTCTGCTTTTTTCCTCAGGAAGATTTTTTCCCCTTCCGTCAAGGGACTGTCCGGATACAGGTAGTTGTAGCTCGCCACGCTTTTCAAGCGGATGCCGTATTGCTGGGCAATATCGTAGAGCGTGTCTCCGGCTTTCACCCGGTGGAATTCGTACCCTCGTGCCGCCTTTGTTTTTTTGCGTTTCAGGTAGACCATTTCTCCCGGTTTCAGTCCGGTGTCTTTCTTGTCGTTGTATTGCAGTATTTTTTTCAGTTTGATTCCATAATATTCGGCAATTTTTTCAAAGCTGTCTCCGGCAATGGCTTCGATGCAGATGATGCCGTTTCGCATTTCCTCCCGGTTTCGGTAGCTGATGTTGCTTGGACGGACCTGGGATGAGATGCTTTTGGCAAACTCCTCTACGCTGATGCTTGGAACCTGGGGATGGTGTATCCGGTGTTTGACGTTCCGGTCGTATTTGTACAACTCTTCGTCTTCGATGATTTTGATGAGCAGATCGGCGTATTGGGGATTGGTGGCGTAGCCTGCGGCTTTCAGCCCTTTTGCCCATGCCTTGTAATCGGTGGATTTCAGATTGAAAAGTCCGGCGTACCGGGGACGCGAGGTCAGAAATTCGCTGTGGTCTATCCAGGATTGTTCCGCATTCTTGTATTTTCGGAAACATTCATTTTTTTTATCGTCATCCATGGTGTAGGTGTCGCCTTCCCAGTTGTGGCACTTGATGCCGAAATGATTGTTGGCTTTTGTGGCAAGTTCCGATTTCCCGCATCCGGATTCCAATATTCCCTGTGCCAGCGTGATACTGGCGGGGATGCCGGTGCGTTCCATTTCCCGAATGGCGATGTGCCTGTATTTGTGGATAAAGTTTTTCCGGTCTTCTGCCGATAAGTGGAAACTACTTATTAATAATAGACTGGCAATGAGGGTCAGTTTTACTATTTCTTTCATGGTTTTCAATCTTTTGCTGCCGGGGTCAGATTGTCTGGCAATCATTTCCGTTTTCTCGATTATTCCTTATCTTAGGGGGCAAAAATAGTAAAAAATAGTGATGGATAAAAGAGAAGTAAAAATAGATTATTTTGTTTGCCGGGATTCATTTCCCGAAGGCTACGGCGATTTGTGCCGGAAAGCCGTGCAGGCGGCGGAGAAAGCGTATAGCGTTTATTCCAAATTTTCCGTGGGGGCTGCCGTTTGGCTTGAAAACGGGGAAATCGTCGCCGGTAACAATCAGGAAAACATCGCTTATCCCAGCGGCATTTGTGCGGAGCGTACCGCTTTGTTTTATGCCGGAGCCACTTTCCCCGATGTGCCTGTGAAGGCGATGGCTGTCGCCGCTTGTAGCGACAACGGGTTGCGGGAGGAATTTGTTTCGCCCTGCGGAGCTTGCCGGCAGGTCATGGCGGAAGTCGTCAGGCGATACGGACAGGATTTTGATGTGTTGATGCTTGGAAAAAAAGAGACCGTGGTTATCAAGGCTTCGGCTCTTTTGCCGTTTGCTTTTGAGTTTAGTTTGTAAAGTTCATAAAGTTTATAAAGTATGGGGTGGGAGGTGGTGGATGGTTTTGTTTGATGAGGGGAGATGGATTGGTTGTTGATTTTTGCATCGGTTGTGTAAGTTGAACGTATAGAGAGGTTTGTGATGTAGATTTGAGTAAAAATACAAGTAGATTTGAGTAAAA
>CAYNXE010000004.1:0-13115 GCA_964400995.1 uncultured Odoribacter sp. | reverse complement strand
ACTTTTGAACATTTTGCATATCTTTGTGTCGATAAATGAGATGTTTATGTACAGAAGAGCGCAATGTGATGAATTGATTAAGCGGTTGACAGAACCTCGTGGTATGATTCAGGTCATCTCCGGACCACGGCAAGTCGGCAAATCCACCTTGGTGAAGCAGGTGTTGCAGGAGATTGCCATTCCTAATATGCTGGAGTCGGCTGACGGAGTCGCCAAGGAGAACACGGCATGGATTGGCGAAGTGTGGGAGACGGCACGGGCGCGGATGCGGTTGGGACAGCACGCGGAGTATTTGCTCGTTATTGATGAGGTGCACAAGGTGGACAATTGGAGCGAAGCGGTAAAAAAGGAGTGGGATGCCGACACGTTCAACGAGGTGAATTTGAAAGTCGTGATTCTCGGTTCTTCGCGCCTGTTGCTGAAGGATGGACTTACCGAATCGCTGGCGGGTCGTTACGAGTTGATTCGTATGCCCCATTGGAGTTATCGGGAGATGCGCGATGCCTTCGGGGTGGATGCCGAGCATTATATTTTCTTCGGCGGTTATCCTGGCGGAGCGAAACTGATGGGCGATGAGGCGCGCTGGCGGCGTTACATCAAGGATGGCATCATCGCACCGGCTATCGAACGGGATATTTTGATGACAAAGATCGTTTACAAACCTGAACTGATGAAGCAGCTTTTCGAGTTGGGCTGCACCTATTCGGGAGAGGAAATTTCGCTGACGAAATTGCTCGGACAGTTGCAGGATGCGGGCAACGTGACAACACTTGCCGGTTATCTGACAACGCTTGACGAATCGCAGTTGCTGTGCGGGTTGCACAAGTATGCCAATGACAATGCCCGGAGATACAATTCCGTTCCTAAGCTCTATGTTTACAACACCTCGTTGCTGAGCGTATTGTCCGGAATGACTTTCAAGAAAGCATACACCGCTCCGAAAGAATGGGGACGTTGGGTGGAGTGTGCGGTGGGCGCGTACATCCTGAATTATGCCGAGGTGGCGGATTACAAAGTCTATTACTGGCGGGAGAGGGACAAGGAGGTTGATTTCGTGATTGAGAGCAACCGTCAATGTATCGCTATCGAAGTTAAAAGCGGTCGCCGGACGAACAATGCGGGATTTCCGGAGTTCATCGGGCGCTTCCACCCGAAACATTCGTTAGTGGTCGGGTCGGGCGGTGTGCCGGTTGAGGAGTTTTTGCAATGGGATTTGAAACAGTTGTTTGACGATTGATAGGAAGGTGGTTTGTTTAAATGACAGAGGATGCCAAACAATTTTGGCATCCTCTTTGGGTTTTGTTCGAGATTTCTTCGCTGTGTTTCGGCTTATTGTTCTTTTTTAATCATCTCGAAGAAACCACTGATTTCCTGTTGGTCTATAGCTTGGCGGACATTGAAACGTTTTACTTGGTCTTCATATCCGCTTTTGCTTACTTTTATTTCAATCTGAACGTCCCGAGAGTTTTCGTATGTAAGCCCGAGAATATTGAATGACCGGGTCTCTTCAAAAGGAGTTGTCATCAAATACAATTCGTTTGTATTCTTCACGATGCTTGGAATACTTGAAATCACTCTCCAGTAAATTCGTGCTCCTCGAGGGTCAGAATCGAAAAACCAACGGATAACCGTACGTTCCAAAGCAGTTTGTCCGGGTTTGTCCCGAGTAACCATTTTGTCCGCTTCTCCTGCCATGATTGTCGGGTCTTTTTTGTATGCACTCTGATTTTGAGTGGGTATGTTTTTTACAAGTGATTTGACAGGCGAACACGAAAAGACAACCGTCAGACATAAGGTTGCATATACTAAACCGACAAGGCAATTTGATATTGTATGCTTCTTATTCATAACTATTTTATTTGGAATGTTTTATTTGATTTTACCTCTCTTTTTTAATCATCTCGAAGAAACCGCTGATTTCCTGTTGGTCTATAGCTTGGCGGACATTGAAACGTTTTACTTGGTCTTCGTATCCGCTCTTGCTTACTTTTATTTCAATTTGAACATCCCGTGAGTTCTCGTATGTAAGTCCGAGAATATTAAATGCTTTGGTTTCTTCAAAAGGTGTTGTCATCAGGTATAATTCGTTTGTGTTCTTTACTTCTGCCGGAACACTTGAAATCACCCTCCAGTAAATACGTGCTCCTCGTGGGTCGGAATCGAAGAACCAACGGATAATCGTACGTTCCAAATCTGTTTGTCCGGGTTTATCTCGTGTGACGCGTTCGCTGGCTTTCTCTACGCTCACCGTAGGGTCGTCTTTCAAAACATAATTGTCACGAGATTGCATTGGTAACAAGTATTGATTGTACTTGGGCTTCATCATGGCTCCGGTTGCGGCATCGATTGCTATGCCAGGAACACCACCCAGCCAAATATTCCACAAGGTTGTGAGGTTGAATTTCTTCTCTACCTTTACCGTTCCTGTTAATTCTTCGGCTGTGGCGGTAATTGTTGTTGGATGGAAACCGCGTTTGACACGTACTTGTGCTGGCAGGTAAACAGCCGGATACGTTTTTCCATCTACCGTCAGGTTTACCGGTTTTTTCACTTCGTCGTTGATCAGTGTGATGCGGGCTTTGGAACCATTGAATATGGTTGCGCAGGATGATAAAAACAGCACACCTGTAATTACAAAAAGTTTTTTCATCTATATTGTATAAAGATAAAGCCTGTCCCTCGGCACATGAATGGGTTGATTATAGCACACAAAAAACGTGGGACTAAAACTCAATTTGCCTCCTGAGGTTTTCGACGACCTTGCCCAACAAACAAGTAAAGCCCACGTATTAAACGTGAGCGTTACGCTTCATTACTTGTTGGGTCTTGAAAGTGTCGAAATTTCAGAAGACAAGTTAAAGCTAACGCTTTTTATGTAAATAGACGGAATGTAGAGTATACTCTAAATGATGACCGTCCTTAAAAATCTTAAGTTAAGTTCTTCTTTTATTTTATCATAGGCATTCTTTTTTGGTTTGCCACAAAGGTAAATATTAAAAATTATAAGAAAAAATCTTCTTTGGAAAAGTTTGTCGGGGATTAATTCCAAGGAATAAATCTCTCCGAAGGTTTTTCCATTTTATGAAGTGCACTTTGGCATGAAAGTGCTTTGGCTTATTCGTTGAAATTGAATTTTACCCGGTTGACGATAGAGCGTCCCAGGGTGAGTTCGTCCGTGTATTCCAGGTCGTTGCCGACGGAAATGCCTTTGGCGATGGTGCTGATGACCAGTTCGTCCTTGTTTTTCAGTTTTTTGAAGATGTAATAGCCTGTGGTGTCGCCTTCTATGGTGGCGCTGAGTGCGAAAATGATTTCGCGAATCGGCTGCCGGTCGATGCGTTCCAGTAGGGAATCGATGTGCAGGTCGGAGGGACCGATGCCGTCCATAGGCGAGATGATGCCGCCCAGCACGTGGTAAAGGCCGTTGTACTGGGAGGTAGCTTCAATGGCCAGGATGTCTTTGATGTTTTCGACCACGCAGATGGTGCCGGAGTCCCTTTTGGTGTCGCTGCAAATGTCGCACAATTCTCCTTCCGAAATGTTGTGGCAACAACTGCATTCCCGGATGTGCGTTTTCAAATCCCGGATGCTCTGAATGAACGTGTCGACCTCGTTTGCATTTCTTTTCAACAGGTGCAATACGAATTTCAATGCCGTTTTCCTGCCGATGCCCGGCAGGGAGGCGAACTGCTCCACGGCTTTATCTAATAATTTTAAATTGTACACGTTGTTGCTTTCTTCGGTTTAACCTTTGGGCTGGCTTTTGGATTCGCTTTGGAACCGGAGGTCTTTCACCATCATCTGGATGTCGTTTTTGCCCATAAATTCGTTTTCCTGCAAAGTGTAGCAAAGGTCGAAGTAACAACCGGAATTGACTTTCTCGTACAGGTGTCCCATGCCGAATCCGATGCCGCTCCGGTCGTTGCAGGCGCGGGTGTCATCGACCACGACGAGTTTCAAGTGTTCATTGTTGCGTCCCACTCTTTTGGTTCCGATGAAGTTGGTGACATTCTCCGTGACAAATATGGGAATGGTGTTGTTGGGACCGAATGGGGCGAATTTTTGCAATACGTGATAGAAATCCGGCGTGATGTCGCTTAATTTCAGTCGGGCATCGATGTTGATTTGCGGTGTCAGCATCTGCTCGTTGATGGTTTCCCGGACAATCTGTTCAAATTTCTGCTTGAACGCTTCCAGGTTTTCCAGCTTCAGCGTCAGTCCGGCGGCGTATTTGTGTCCCCCGTAGTTCTCCAGTAGTTCGCTACATTGTGAAATGGCGTAATATAGGTCGAATCCTTCTACGGAACGTGCCGAGCCGGTAGCCAGACCGTTGGATTCCGTCAGGATAATCGTCGGGCGGTAAAAGGATTCCGTCAACCGGGAAGCCACGATGCCGATGACGCCCTTGTGCCAGTCGGGATTGAACAATACAGTGGTCTTCTTGGAAGATTCCAGTTCGGACTGGTTGATGTGCCGAATGGCTTCTTCCGTGATATCGTGGTCCAGTTTTTTTCGCTGGTCGTTGAAGTTGTTGATGTCGGAAGCGATGCTGAGTGCCAACGACTCTTCGTCTGCCGTCAGCAGTTCCACTGATTTCCGGCCGGACTCCACTCTGCCAGCGGCATTTATCCGCGGACCGATTCGGAAAACGATGTCATTGATGGAGATTTCCTTGTCGATGCCCGAAATCTTGATGATGGTTTTCAGTCCCAGGCTGGGCGCCGTGTTCAACTGTTGCAGGCCGTAATAGGCGAGAATCCGGTTTTCGCCCGTAATCGGTACGATGTCGCTGGCGATGCTGACGCACAGTAGGTCGAGCAATTTGTACAATTCGGACATCGGCAGGTTATGTTTCAGGCTATGGGCTTGTACCAGCTTGAAACTGACCCCGCATCCGCTCAGCCATTTATAAGGATATTCGCAGTCCTTGCGTTGAGGATCGAGTACGGCGACGGCTTCCGGAAGTGTTTCGCCCGGAGTATGGTGGTCGCAAATGATGATGTCGACTTTTTTAGAATTGGCGTATTTGACTTTTTCCACGGCTTTGATGCCGCAGTCGGTGATGAGCATCAGGGAAAATCCATTTTCGGCGGCATAGTCGATGCCTTTCGGTGAAACCCCGTATCCTTCGGTGTAGCGGTCCGGAATGTAATATTCCAGGTTTTCGGCGTTGCATCGGGATTTCAGGTATTTGTAGAGTAGGGCGACAGCTGTCGTGCCGTCCACGTCGTAATCCCCGTATATTAAAATCTTTTCATCAGAAGCGATGGCGCGATCCAAACGTTCAACAGCCTTGTCCATATCCTTCATCAGAAAAGGATCGTGGAGCATATTTAACGACGGATTGAAAAAGGCCTGTATTTTTTCAATGTTGTCAATGCCCCGTTGCAACAAAAGGTTGGTGATCACGGGGTGACAATTTATTTTTTTTGCAAGTTCCTGTATCTTAGATTCCTCCGGAGGAGTATTAATAACCCATCTTTTTTTCATTATACATTTTTCCAATTCTGCTACAAAGTAGCGGAAATTCCTCGTTATTTCAAAGCCTATCCCTTATATTTTTTCTTGTCATTACGAAAAATATTCCTAATTTCAATCTTTATTGTATTATGAGGGGGGCAAAACGAAAAGTATAAATGCTGTTTCTGCGGAAAGTCTCTGGAATGCCTTAAAATAAAGGAGATTCCGGATGTCAGAGAAAAGAGAGCGACAAAACGAAAAGTATAAAAAGGTGTAATTTGGGTATAATTTTTCCCTTGTGTGGAATGGTGTTTTTGCCTGTTAAGTATAATTACAGCACTCCTTAAATGGGGTTTAATACCTGTTTAAAGATGCTTCTTATAACGCCCGGATATTTGCTATGACACGGTATATTTCTAAGATGTCGTCCTTGCGGATTTTGAAGTCGTGGTAGTTAGGGCTGGAGCAAATAATATAGTCGGAATCGTCCGCCCTATTGATGTACTTTATCATTCTGTCCTCGGTTGTCACAATCATGTAAACCTTGCCTGTTTCAATGTATTCCCAATTATATGAGTCCAGTTTTCGGATGCCTACCAAGTCACCGGAATGGATTTCAGGCTCCATACTAACCCCTATCACCGGCAGGATCGCATCGCACCGCCGGAAGATTTCCATATCGATGTAGCCGTCAGGCTTTGCTGCTCCTTCGCTATATGTAAGAACCCCAAGCGGACCAGCAGAAACAGGAATGTCATAAAATGGGACGGCAAAAGATGATGTTTTGGATGATTTAATCTGAATGGGTGTATATTCAGATGTATCCTCCCCCATCAGGTGGACATTTGGGTGGACATTTGGGTGGACATTTTTCTCGCAGAATATCTCTCCTTGACCAGTCAGCAACCATTTGGCATTTACATTACCAAAAGTTTGGATTATACTATTTAGAATTTTATAGCTTGGCTCTCTTTGTTCATTAATAATTCTGCCGATAGTAACGTCATTACTAAGACCGATTGCTTGTGAAAAAGTCCGTTTGTTGTAACCAAGTGTATTGATTAACAAGCCCACTCTGTCCGAAATAGTATTTCCCATAAAAATATATTACCAAAAGTTTGGATTATATCCAACCAATAGTTTATATTTGTGTCGAATTAACGTTACAAATCTACGAATAAGAAATGGAAGCACAAGAGATTCACTCAAAATTACGTCCTAAAGACTACCAGTTGATAGCAGAGAAGCTGAAAGGATTATACACAGAACGGACGGTTCGCGCCCAATTAAAGGGGGATCGGACACTAAAAGAACCTGTAAAGAATGCCGCACTGGAATTGATAGCCATGAGAGAGAAATATATTAACGCTTAATCATATTATGGAACTATATGTCTGGCAAATAGCCATCTTAACTATTGTTAGTGTTGTCGTAGGAATTGGCATCACATATTTAATTAAAGATAAAGAATAATCGATGTATAATGAACTCTAATAGTATGTCCATCTTGCATCTTTGCTATAAGTACTTGTGGATTAAGCCAGGACCATTCTATTGCAATCACATTGCTTGGTCCGTTTATAACACCAATGACAGTACCTGGCTTCACAAGATTTCTATTAGCTTTTAATCTTTCATTCTTAAATAAAAGCAACCATCTAACAAAGAAAATTATGGAAACACTTATTGCAGATACCAGTGGGAAAATAAAAATAGGAACAACCATTTTCATGGTCAAGAATTCCAAAAATTTTTCCTTGAATAGGAAACTTAATACTGTGAATACCAAAGTGCATCCCCAGGCAATAACTTTCTTCTTAAATTCTAAATCTCGCAACATATCTATAGTAATGACGAGCAAATGTACGAAAATTCCAAATAAATATTAGTAACACATCTTTCCCGGATGGTCATAGTGGCGGTTCGACTCCGCCACCGGGAACAAAAAACAAAAGAGCGAATGCCTTGTATCAGTGAAAATATTATTTGTGTGACTGTCTCTGAATTAGAAGCCAGTGGAATTTCACTTGATTCTATAAAGAAAGGTTTAATGCGTCAGCGCCAAGGTCTGGTTTATTGCTGGGGACACCACAAGATCGGTAATACGGTCTATATTCACTATGAGGGTCTGAAAGAGAAATACAAGGCATTAATCCGGAAAGAAATCTGCAACGGTCTGGAGGTAGAGGAGTGGTTGAAGTATGCGACTATCCGCTCCTACCTTCCACCGGTGATTCAACAGGAGAAAGAAATCCTTTCCAGCTACGTGATTACCCGAGAGCGTCTGGACGTCGGTACCGGAGAACTGAACCGGGAAAAACGCACCGGCTTGCCCGATGAATATATCGGCCTTTTGTTGTATCAAAGTCGCTGGTACCGGTTAATGGGAAAAGATGTTTACGACTACCATAAACAGGAGCTGAAAAAACTGGGCATTTCTGGAATGGCGGCCTATCGGGACATTTGCATCCGGATTGCCAATGGCCCGGCGGGCATGTTCACGGAGGGCGCCCGGTTGCCAAAGAATGCCGCCGCTTGTTACCGCAATCAGGTAGCATACGAAAAAGACGGCATCCTGTCGCTCATCAGCGGCAAGTATGGAAATATCTGCACGCAAAAAGTAGGCGATGAACAACTGCAACTTTTGATTGATTTGTACAGCGATGCCCGCAAACCGGACTATCACCGGGTGACGGGTTGGTATAATGACGCCGTTCTACGCATGGGCTGGACAACCAAAGGAGGCAAGCCCGCTACCATTAGCGAGAGCTGTGTGAAGTTCAACCTGAAGATTCCGGAAGTACAGCAGGTATGGTTCCTGGCCCGCCACGGTTACGAGGCATGGAAGAATGTTTTCGGTTACACGATTCTCCGGTTCCGCCCGTCCATGCGCGATGCCGTATGGTGCGGAGACGGTACGAAAGTGAACCTGTATTACCGAACCCCGGAAGGCATGGCAGCCAAATTGAACGTTTATGCGATTGTGGACGGATATTCCGGTTATTGGCTTGGGTGGGATATTTGCGAAAAGGAAGATTCAGAAAGCATCCTGCGGGCTTTCCAAATGGCCGTCCAACGTTCCGGTTATATGTTGCCGTTCCAAATGCAATATGACGGTGACAGTTCAAACAACTATTACAAGCGACTGGACACCCTGCATTTCCCCGCCATGCCGAATAACGGCCAAAGCAAGATTATAGAACGATGCTTTAAGACATTGCAGGAAGGCTTTATGAGGTCGGCGGACGAATTTACAGGAATGAACATTACCGCCACCTCTATCAATAGCAGGGTCAACAAGGACTTCATCGAGAAACTGCAAAAAAGCGACCGTCTGAAAAGTAAGAAAGAAGCCATCCAAATGCAGGAATATTTCTTTCATCTGATGAACAATACGCCTGGAACGGACGGCAAGACACCCAAAGAAAAATATTTCGAGAGCACCAACAAGGAGATTTCCCCGGTTACAACCTGGGACTGGCTGAATCTTTTCTGGGAATGGAATGAACGCCCGTCCGCTTACACGAAAGACGGCTTGGTCTGGACAGAAGGAAAGGTGAAAAAGTATTACGAGGTCATTAAAGATTATGAATTTGATTTCCGGAATGATGAGATTCCCGGCATCCATACGCCTGATGTGGACTTTGCGTGCAAGTATATCCGACAGGAGTTTTGGGTACGGTTTGATCCGTCCGACCGTCGGCGGATAGCCTTGTATAAGGAAGAGGCTGACGGATCCCGCCGTTTTGTCGCCTGGGCGGTAGAACGGGAAAGAATGGCTTACGCCGTTCAGGATTACCGTGAACACGAACGGGAGGAAATCAACAAGCGCCTGGAGGTTAAGAAAGAGCAGAAACGCCGTGCGATTGCCAGTCGGCAAGTGGCAACCGAGTTCGGCGATTCGGAAGAGGTGCTGAAACTGGGCTACAGGTGGTTTAACAAAGAGGCTATCCACCGGGCTGAAACGGATATGTATTGTGACGGTATCAATGAACCGGAGGAAGACGTTAGCGCTTCCGATGCTCCGACAGAAGACAGGAAGGCCTATCTGCGCAGGAAACGCGATGCAATGAGTAAAATATTAACCAATAGTAATGAATAGTATTATGGAATTAACAGTAGAACAAAAACGGCAGGTCGTAAAAGGCATGCAGGCTTATATTTTAAGCCAGGACACGGCTGGAGGCGGCAAGACGTACAGTCAGAACAAATTCGCGCGTGATACCCGTGTAAACGTGGGCTATCTGGATGCGATGGTGAAAGGGTGCGAATCCGGGGATTTTGTCTTTAACAAGATTCAAATCAAGGATGTTTATTTTGAGAGGATCGCTGCCTTCATCGGTTTGGAATTGAAGCGGGGATATTGGAGAAAATTTGAAACGGAGCAATATCTGGACATTGAAAGCGCCTTTGTTGAAGCCAAATCCGGCGCGACCGTGAAAACGATTATCGGCGGAACGGGTACCGGGAAGACTTTCACCGTGGAGGATATGAAAGTGAAGTATCCGGTGGGTACGTTCGTGATGCGTTGCGCCAATGACTACAACCTGCGGGATTTCGTCCGTTATATTGCCGAAAGCGTCGGTGTGAAGGATGTGGAAGCCCTGTCACAGACGCAAGCCCGGAAAGCCATTGAGAAGCGAATCAAATCCCTATATGAAGCCGGACAGCGTCCCATTCTGGTATTTGATGAAGCCGAGAATCTGAAATTGCCTGCCTGGGGGCGAATCAAAGCCATTTACGACAACGTGCGGAGCGAATGCGCCTTCCTGATTATGGGTACACC
Organism: uncultured Odoribacter sp.; assembly: GCA_964400995.1. GTDB lineage: Bacteria > Bacteroidota > Bacteroidia > Bacteroidales > Marinifilaceae > Odoribacter. The sequence continues at coordinate 2,869 of CAYNXE010000004.1, read as the reverse complement.
CAACTGGTTCCGGAAGATGAAACGACAGCGAGACTGCGAACGGGATATCGCTCCCCAGATTTTTCGACGCTTCATGTCGGGATTGAAGACGGTTTCCCTCGCTCCCATGAGCGAGAGTGACGTGAAGGAGATTTGCAAGGAAATCGGTATCGGTGACCGTTATGTGGTAAATAAAGTGTGTGCGGAAGCCACCAATTACGGAGACTTGAACGACACACTAGTCGGTTTGCAACGTGCGGCAGACGCACAGGGATGCCGGATTAGCCGGGAACTGTACGAAAATGAGTACGGGAAAGCATGTTAAACATCGTTTAAAACCTGTTTAAATATGGCAAGGGACATATATAACGTGAAAACCATCCAGGATAAGAAATACGACACTTTGGACCTGGGAGAATACAACAGCTTGTTCGGAGAGTGTGAAAGCCGGTTCGTCATGACCCTGTACGGGCATTCCGGCAGCGGCAAGTCGGTTTTTGCCCTCCGTTTTGCCGATTATCTGGCAAAACATATCGGGAAGACACTTTACAACAGCCACGAGGAAAAGATAAACCAGACGCTCCGCGACCGAATCAACGAGTGGAACATCGATGCGCGCCGTCTGTTTGTCGGGAATGCCTTGAAGTTCGACCGCATGGTGGATGTCATCCGGAAAAACCACTATCGTGCCGTGTTCATTGATTCCGTCAAGTATATGGACTTTACGGATGAGCAGCTGAAAGAACTGCGGGAGGTGTTTGCCAAAAGGAAACTGGCCGTCGTCATGGTGAATTTTGGCGACAAGCCGGGCATCCCCTCCGGAACGTGGGGCAAGGACTTGCTCCATGCTTCGGACGTGAAGTGTTTTTTCAAGGGTGGACGGCTGACCGTGACCAGCCGCTATCTGCAAGCCCCCGTGGAACGGGTACTGTTCGGTACCAAGTCGGCACAAGCGCAATTAACCCTGTTTTGACATGGAAGCATACCGGATTTTAGGAATCACCCCGGAAGATTACAACACGGCGTTGTTTGAAGCCGGATGCCTTGCGGCAGAATCGGCATACGCACCTGCAGACGCCATGAAACTGAAACGTCGTGCAGGATACTGGAGATGGCTCCGGGAACAAAGGGCGATCGTGGACGCCTGTTGTCTAAAAAAGATAGAAAAAAGGGAACTGACACCAAGCACGAAAAAGCTGTTCAGAAGCTATTTTGAAATGCTGTGCGATCACCTGAAAAATGTTTATCTGCCGGAAAGACTGGAGAACGAGTTATTGGAAAAGGAGGTGGGCCGTGGATAAGAAAAAAAGGATATTCCGGGAGGTGGTCAAGGTGACCCGCTGGCAAATCAGCGAAGAGGGAGTCGAACGGGTGACGGTTGTATGGAACCGGGTAAAACAGCACTCCCAAATGCGGATAAACGGGATACTGCAGTGGGAAATGTCCGGAGCATTGGCGGAACGTTTTTTCTATAAATATGGATTATTAACCGATTTAAAATAAAGGATATGAGTTACGAAGTTTTACACAATCAAAAGGCTGCGTCGATAGCGAGGTACGTCAAGGTGGACGTCTGCAAAGAGTGCAAAGGCAGTGGCAAAAAGAGTGTTTATATCGGCCGGAGCGTAGAACATGAATACGAATATGAACCTTGCCGGATATGCGGAGGTTCCGGTATGGTAAAAAAAGAATTGACGGTGAGTATTTTCCCTTATGATAACAAAAAAAGCGAATGATTATGGAATTAAAAGATTTGACCCCGGAACAACGCCAGGCGTTGCTTCAGGAAGCCCTGGAGGCAGAAAAGGAAATGCAGAGACAAAAGGAAGCCGACAGGCAGACCTACAAGGAACTGGTAAGCGAAAAAGTTGACCAAATGTTCCCGCTTTTGGAAGAAATCAGCAGCAAACTAGCGGAGCAGAAAAAACAGGTTTACGATGAGTTTGCCACCGCCCTGGAGATGAAAAAGAAACTGTATGACGTGAAAGACAGCCAGAACAGTCATGCTTTCATGAATGCGAGCGGCACACGACGGATTACGCTCGGTTTTTATATGGTGGACAGCTATGACGATACGGTAAATGACGGGATTGCCATTGTAAAGGAGTATATCTCCGGACTGGCGCGGGACGAAAACAGCCAAATGTTGGTAGACACGGTGATAAAGTTGTTGGCAAAGGACCAGAAAGGATCCCTGAAGCCGAGCCGGGTTATGCAACTCCGGAACATGGCCGACCGTTCCGGCGACCCGCGTTTCATTGAAGGCGTCACCATTATTGCCAATGCTTACAAGCCGATGCCCTCAAAGACGTTTGTCCGGGCAGAGACAAAGGATGAAAACGGGGCATGGAAGAGTGTCCCGCTGGGCATGACGGAGGCGTAGGCGGTTTTCCTGGATGGTCGCAGAGGTGGTTCGACTCCACCTCCGGGAACGATAAAATTAAACTTATACCAGTATGATGAATCATTCCAGTTCAGAACAGCGCCGTTTGGTCTCCGCTTTAAATGAGCGAGGATTGTGGGAGAAACGTCATGACGTTTGTGCGGAATGTCTGAAACGTCCGGTCGCATCTGTATCGGCATTGAGTAGCGATGAAATCAGGAAAGTGACGAATGACCTGAACAGTGATGAAAGATGGGGCTGGGCGAATTTTACCGACCCACAACATCGACGCATTTTGTCTATCTGTTATCAATTGGGATGGACAAGATTTCATGACCGTTTGGGACGGATGGTTGCCGATTCGGAGAAGTTGGGCAGGTGGTTGAAGTATTACAGTGCACCGAAAAAGCCGTTGAAACAATGTACGTCTGCCGAGGTGGGACAGGTCATCAAGGCGATGGAGTGTATGCTGGTAAACCGGATGAAATAAAAAAGCCCTGAAAGCGA
>CAYNXE010000003.1:0-28453 GCA_964400995.1 uncultured Odoribacter sp. | reverse complement strand
TATGAAACAGGACTTGCTCTATGTTTGGCTGATGCTCGTTTTCGGGTTTGCGAATGGAGCCTGTACCGATTGTCGTGAAGGGAGCGGAGAAGGGGGCGATGCCCCCTGGCTCTCTGTTCCGGAAGTGACGGTTCAGAACCTGGACTTGAAAAACGTCATCCTGCCGGAGCAGACGGTTCGGTTGAGGGCAAACATCCTCCAGGCGGGGAAGGCGGACATTCAGTGGTTTGTCGATGACGCGAAAGTTTCAACGGACACGATATATGCGTTTTCGTCTGCCGTGGAGGGAACCTTCCGGGTCAAGGCGACGGTTTCCAACAGCCTCGGGGAGTCGATGGACAGCATAAAAATTCGGGTCGTGGACGGATTCGGAATGACAGACATCACGAATTGGACGGGCGAAGGTGAAAATCAGGCAGTGCTGGCGATACAATGGGTGTCCGAAAAAGTGGAAGACCTATTGCATCCCAATGATGAGGATGTTTTTTTCCGCGCCTGGGGATACAAATGGAACTCCGCGGACGAACGCACGGGATACGATATGATTGAGGCGATTGCCCGAAAAGACCCCCGACTGTTTGTGCTTGTCGTGGAGGAAGAAAACCAGGGAATCGTGGTCAAGGGATTCGGATATGACGGGAACGGAGACGGCAGACTGGAGATAAAAAGTGCCGATGCCGATGCGCAAAACGGCATTCTCCTGACGGAAGCGGATTTCATTGACGGCATTTGCCAGTTGCAGGACGAAAAGGCAAACATTGACGGTTTCGCCGTACTTTCCGAGGGAGACTATTGGATTGGAGGCTGGAAAGAAGCATACACCTCTTATTGGCTGGCAAGCGGAGATGCCGTGTTGGACCCGGACGAATACGAGTATTCCAATTTCCACGCCCGCAATCGTACCTTGGAAAACAAAAGCTGGGATGCCTGGACATTGTCGCCGATTAATTCGGCGAAAAGCAATATGCTTCCGAAACCGGCATTGCTGAAACCGGCTCCGGGCAATTGAAATAAAAATGGACAGGAGACGGAATAAAAGTTTCCCCTAAAAAAGGACAGAAATTCAAAATCTTTCCTTTTTCAGGGGAAATTTTGCGTAATGACGTTAAATCGTGATGCCGAACCCTATCGTGTACAGGTGTAAATCGGAAAAGTTTTTGTCTTTGAACATTTCGGTCAGCGTGTAACTGCCCCAGAGGTTGACCCTTCTGTAACCGATACGGACGACGGCATCGGCTTTGAAAGGCACTTGGTTGAAATTTCCGCTGTTTTTCTTTTTGTATTTATGACCGTTCTCGGAATCATAGACGATTTTGGTCTTGGAGTGCATCCGCACGCCTCCCATAAGTCCTCCGGCAATGTACATCCTTTTGCTGCGGGAAAGGTTCTTGGGGAACTGGACTTCCAAGAGCAACGGTATGGACAGGTACAGGTTTTTCAACGAACTGCGTCTGATTTCCTGAATGTTCGTGTATTCATCCGATGGATGGAAAACTTCCAGATTGCCGTTGGATTTCAACAGGGATACATTGTTGTCGTTAAACCGGAGACGCTGGTATTCCAGCCCCAAACCGGTCGTCAGACCGAAATTGCCGCGTTTGGATAGACTGATGTCGTATCTCAAGAGCTTGAATTGCATCGCAAAAGAGGCACCCCAGTCCAGTTCCAACGCTTTGGAGGTTTCGGGCAAATGGGCGTAGTTGACGAAACCGAAATTGAACCCGCGCCAGTGACTCCTGAAAGCGGTTCCGGTTTTTGGCGAGTGGGATTTTCCCTGTTTGGTGGCGTTTTGGCCGATGTAGAACAATTCGGAGACGCTACGGCTTTTTTGTATGGTGTCAATTTTGCCGGAAGTGTCCTGTATCATCGTGTATTTCTCAGAAATGAGTCGCCTTTCTTTGGGCAGATTTACCGAATCCCGGGCATCTTGCGCCCGAAGCGAAGAGACAACGCCGATACAGAGTAAAAACAAAATAATTTTCATAGTCGGAATGTTTGAATGTTTTTCAGTTTTCACGTGAAACGGAGATGATTGTTTGTGCTTGTTTGATTTTTGTGATGCTAAATATAATGAAAAGCCGTTAATCGGAAGTCAAATTTTTCAATTTTTGTTTTCAGTGTCTGAAGGAAATGAAACGGAATTGAAGAAAATTTCCTTTTCCTGCTTTAATATTTCCGAGTGTCGAGTTCTGCCTCCTATTGAAATCTGATAGATGTAATTTTCTCTAAAGATAAATCTTTTAAAATAGGTCATTTCATAATTATCTTTAATAATGGTATATTCGATTTCTTTGATGAGCATATTCTCGTAGGGGACGGTATTTTCCCTTTTAATCATAGCGGTTCCCAGGTTCAGCGTACTGTTTTTGAGTTCTTCGTAGAACAATAGTGCCGTTTCTCCGGTGAGCTGAATCTTTTTGGGCGTCAAGTCTGAACAAACCACGCCGGCAATGCAGGTCAAGTCTTTCGCCTGGTATATGGTGGAGGGGATGCCTCCGATGATTTGCCTGGTTTTTTGAGGGACATTCGGCAGGAGAAAAGAAATCTTTTCGTCAGTCTGGATGCGTTGCCAGTTGCTCGCTTGCGGAAAAAGGGGCAGAAATGCCAGCAGTATTTTGAACAATAACATGGAAAGCTGTGTTTAGTTGCGCAATAATGTCTATTTTTGTTGTAAAAATAGGGCATTTGCGTCGAAACAGAAAACGATAAGATTTAAAAATAGTTATATGAAGATAGCAGGGGTCGATGTCGGGGAACAGCCTTTGATTCTGGCACCGATGGAAGATGTCACGAATCCTCCTTTCCGGAAATTTTGCAAACGCTACGGTGCGGACTGGCTGTATTCGGAGTTTGTTTCTGCCGATGCGTTGGTGCGATCGGTGAACAAGTCCCTGAAAAAACTGACCATTGATGACACGGAACGCCCCGTCACCATTCAGATTTACGGGCGTTTTATCGATTCTATGGTCGAGGCGGCGAAAATCGTGGAGGAGGTGCAGCCCGATTTCATCGACATCAATTTCGGCTGTCCCGTCAAGCGGGTGGCGCAGAAAGGAGCGGGCGCCGGGATGCTGAAGGACGTGCCGTTAATGGTCGAGATGACCCGGCAAATCGTGAATGCCGTGAAGATTCCCGTTACCGCTAAAACCCGCCTCGGCTGGGATTGTGAAAACATCATCATCGAAGACATTGCCGAGCGTCTCCAGGATGTCGGCATCCAGGCATTGGCGATTCACGGGCGTACCCGTTCGCAGATGTACACCGGCGAAGCGGACTGGGAACCCATTGCCCGGGTGAAAAACAATCCCCGGATAAACATTCCGATACTCGGAAACGGTGACATCACCTCCCCGCAAAAAGCCAAAGAAGCGTTCGACAAATACGGCGTGGACGGCGTGATGATAGGTAGGGCGACGATTGGCAAACCTTGGATATTCCGGCAAATCAAGCACTATTTTGAAACGGGCGAGTTGCTGCCCGACCTTTCTGTTGCTGAGCAAATCGACATCATCAAGGAGCAAATCCTCCTCTCCGTCGAATGGATTGACGAAGTCCGCGGACTGCTCCACATGCGCCGCCACATGGCAGCGATGTTCAAAGGCTTGCCCCACTTCCGCGACCTCCGCATTCGTATGCTTCAGGCTCCCGACCTCCGCACCCTCTGGCAGGTCTTTGACGAGATTCGGGAAAAATACGGGGAATCAACGATAGAGGATTAAGGGGGAAAGCCTTATGTACTAAACAGGAAATCAGAAAATGATATGGCAGAAAAAACATTTAATATATATTGTGACGAGAGTACACACCTGATAGGAGATAAACATCCATATATGATTTATGGATATGTGAGCATTGCTTCCAATCAAATAAAAATAGCCAAAGAGCAGATAAAAGCGATAAAAGCTAAATATGCTTATGTGAATGAATTAAAATGGACGAATATACACGATAAAACATATCAGATGTATAAAGAATTAGTCGAGTACTTTTTCATGACGGACATGAAATTTCGGGCTGTCATTGTGGATAAATCACAGATAAATGAAAAGCGTCCGGAATATACTTACAATGATTTCTATTTCCGTATGTATTTTCAGCTATTGCACCATGATATTGATTTGGAAAACAATTACAACATCTACTTTGATATAAAAGATACTTGCAGTCAATGCAAACTTCATAAATTAAAGGAGATTCTTAAATGGAATGCATCTATCCGAAATTTTCAGTTTATAAAATCACATGAAAGCTCATTTATGCAATTGGCGGATGTATTAATGGGGGCGATAAATTATAATTTGCGCATAGAGAAAGGTGAAATAGAAGGTAAAGTGATAGCAAAAAGAGAGATAGTTAAACATATCAACAACCATACAAACATTTCTCTAAAACGGACTTCTCCGATGTCTGCAAAGAAATTCAACTTGTTTTTCATCACTTTAAAGTAAAATATGCCATTCAATAGATTAAAGCGGTATCCTGATTTGTTAGAACTTGCGCACCTTGGAGAAAAAGAGCGCAAAACATCTCTGAGAGGGATTTTTGATAGGGATATAGCGGAGAATGATGCATTTTCTTATAGAGATTGTCGTATATATCCGATAAAGACAGACGGAAAGATGGATATGGATAGGGAATTTGCTCATCTTACGACAGAAGAAGTTGAAGAAAAAGGAGAATATGGAGAAATAACTACTCATAGGATTTATGAACCTTATCGTTCCGAACGTTTGCATTGGATAAGACCTCATGTTGAGCAAAAGGTAAATGACAGTGATATTGTTGTATTTAGTGTCAAGGAACGTAATCAACGGAAACGTATGGATATTGTGAGGACTTATGTTTATAATAGAACTCGTAAATATGTAATTGTTTTTGAGCCGCAGACGCGAGCTGATAATAGAGCATACTATTTATTGACAGCTTATTATTTAAATAGGGCGTATGGAGTAAAACAAATAGAAAAGAAATTGAAAATAAAATTGACAGAGATTTTATAAACGCAGGGCTCGACTTATGTCTAGATAAACCGAGCCCCGAAACTCCTTCTGATTACAGATGAGCATGACAAAGTTACATACTTTTTTTATGTGAGCAAAGTATTTTATGGGGAATAATTGTTTTTCGGTTAATTATATGATATGAAACTCTGGTTTATAGCTACGGCATTTACGCTATTGTTTCTGTGCAATGACGCCTGTGCATTAAAAGGAACTTGGCGAGGAAAATTGGTTGTTGGGCAAGCGGAACTGTCGCTTGTTTTTAATTTCTCAGAGAATGCGGAGGGGAAAACCGAATGTACCCTCGATTCTCCGTTGCAAGGAGCCAAAGGGATTCCGACAATCGTGACACTTTGCACGGCGGATTCTGTTGCTATTGAGTGTCGGACGATTGGTGCTTCGTTTAGCGGAAGCATTGCCGATGGCAAGATTTCCGGCAAGTTTGCCCAGCGCGGAATGTCTTTCCTGCTGATATTGGAACAGGAGGAGCCATTGGAGGAACGTCGGCCGCAGACACCCAAACCTCCTTTTCCGTACACCATTATCGATACGGTTTTCACGGCTCCTGACGGCGCAAGGTTGAGTGCGACCTTGACTCTCCCGGCAGAATGGAAAAACAAGAAAGTGCCTGCGGTGGTGATGGTCACCGGGAGCGGACAGCAGAATCGGGACGAAGAATTGTTTGAACACAAGCCTTTCGCAGTCATTGCAGATTATCTGGCACGTCGTGGTGTTGCCGCCCTTCGATATGACGATAGAGGTACTGGAAAATCTACCGGAGATTTCTTAAAAGGAACTACTTATGTATTTAAGGATGATGCTAAAAGCGGAATTGAATTCTTGCGAAAGTTTAAGGGTATCAAGAGCGTTGGAGTGCTCGGTCATTCGGAGGGCGGTACAATTGCTTTTCTGCTTGGAGGAGAGAAATTGCCCGATTTTATCATTTCTTTGGCGGGTATGGCTGTTTCAGGAAAAGAGATTTTGATGCAACAGAACATCCGTTCTCTCGAGCAAGCGGGTATCACTGGAAAAGATAAGGAAAATAGTGTGGCTCTGATTAGCCTGCTGTTTGACATTATGGCGGAACAAGGACGCAAAGGAATTGTAACACAGATTAATACTGATTCTGTCGCAAAGGCGAATAGCATAGACATTCCTGTTGCGATTATGGCTTCGTTACGGGCTTTGCAGAAAGTACGTACCCCTTGGTTTGATACAATCTTAACCGTTAATCCGCGGGAAAGTCTCTCGAAAATAGCATGTGCGGTGCTGGCAATCAACGGAGATAAAGACACGCAGGTGGATGCGGAATCCAATCTTGCGGTAATCAAAGAACTTGTACCGAAAGCCGTTGTCAGAAAAATGCCTTCGTTGAATCACCTGATGCAACGTGCTACGACAGGCGAAGTGTCGGAGTACGGTGAAATCCGTGAAACCATATCCCCGGAAGTTTTAAAGATGATTCTTGACTTCATCGTGACGTTGCCTTAAATTTGAAGATTCGGGGTTTCTTTTGTGGTTGGATTGCCGTGCCGGTTACGAGTTTCCGAGCAATCAGTTTTCGAAAATTTTGAATAGTCGGACAAATTGTTTTAATTTTACACGTTGGAACTTTTCCGACGTCAATAACAATCTTGCGGGCTACATAGATATGACTTACCATCTGTTGCGGTTTTCACTTAAAATGTTGGCGCATTTGCCATTTTGGCTGCTCTATGGTCTGTCGACCCTGGTTTACGGGTTGCTTTATCATGTGGTGCGCTATCGTCGTAAAATCGTGCGTCGTAACCTGACGGAGTGTTTCCCCGAGAAGACGTTGGGGGAAATCAAGCGCATCGAGCGACGTTTTTACCGTAATTTTTCCGACCAGATAATGGAGACGTGCAAGATGGGCGGAATGCGTCCGGAGCAGATGAGCCGCCACATGCGGTTTGTCAACATCGATGAGGTCAATGCCTCTCTGCGTGAGCATCGATCCGTCGCACTTTTCATGGGGCACTATGGTAATTGGGAATGGGTGTCGTCGATGCCTCTCCATCTTGAGAAGACGGCTGTCGCCGCCCAGATCTATCATAAGCTGCGCAACAAAAGTTTCGACCGCATCATGAGCGAAAATCGCACGGTATTCGGGGCTACGGGCGTCGAAATGTACAAGACGGTGCATTTCATCAAGAAACTGGCTGATGAGGGCAAATCAAGCATTATCGGCTTTATTGCCGACCAATCACCCAAATGGCGTGAAGTCCGGGATTTTTTGCCTTTTTTGTGCCACGAGACCCCGGTGTTGACCGGCACGGAGAAAATCGTCAAGCATTTCGGTTTCGAGGCGTGGTTTGTCGATATCCGCAAGGTTCGCCGCGGATTCTACGAGGCCCGTTTCGTCAAGATGCACCCCGAGCCGGAGTCGCTCAAAGATTTTGAATTGACCGGGATATATTTCAATATGCTTGAAGCACTGATCCGTCGTAAGCCGGAATTGTATCTTTGGAGTCACAACCGGTTTAAGCACGGCCGACCGTTGACCGGACAACCCCATGTATGATTTTGAGTATTTTAATGGTATGAAAATAGATTTTATCGTGACCTGGGTCGATATGGACGACCCGAAATGGAAAGAGGAATTTGCACGTTATTCCTCCATGCAGCGAAACGAGAAGAATTCCGTAACCGAGGCTCGTTTCCGTGACTACGGCTTTTTGAAATACTGGTTTCGCGGGGTCGAGAAATTCGCTCCGTGGGTCAACAAAATTCATTTTGTTACCTGCGGGCAGGCTCCCGACTGGCTCGACCGGTCCAATCCGAAACTCAACCTCGTCAAGCACAGCGATTTCGTGCCGGCTCAATACCTTCCGACCTACAATTCGGTGGTCATTGAGCGCTATGTTCATTTGATTCCGGGGCTGGCTGACCATTTTGTCTATTTTAATGATGATTTTTATATCATCCGCCCGATCGGCGAGGAGCGTTTCTTTCGCAACGGGATTCCCTGCGACATTGCCGCATTTCAGTATAATCCGGCGTGGTCACAATGGTATAAGCGCATAAAAAACAACATCCGCATCATCAATCGCCACTTCGACAAAAAGGAGGTCATTGCCCGCGACCATGACAAATGGTTTGATCCGAGTTACGGTTCCCGCGCACGCTGGAACTACCTCCTGCGTCCTTATGGCAAGTTTATTACCCTGCGTACTCCCCACAATGCGCAACCCTATCTGCGCCAGACTTTCGAGGAGGTCTGGGAGGCTGCGGGCAAGGAGCTGACCGAAACGTCGGCGAACCGTTTCCGGGCCGTAACGGATTATACGCCCGAACTGTTTCGTACATGGCAGATCTGCCGGGGCAATTTCGAGCCTTACAACACCTATGCCGACACCAAGATGTTTCCGCTCATGCTCCGCTGGCGCAAGGCGGTTGTCGCCATCCAAGAACAGAAATATGCGCTTGTCTGCCTTAATGACAACAAGCATATCCGCGACTATGACCGTGTCATGAGCAGCATAGAAGAGGCATTCCGTGGCATTCTTCCGGAAAAATCATCGTTTGAACTCTAATCTGTCCGAGATATGAACAAAGTCGCTGCAGAGGTCATTGCCGGACTGATACCGAACCGGATGGCACGCAACCGTTGGCGCGGCATTCTGCGTTACGGTCTTTTGCGTGGTTTTAAATTGCGCTGTCGTATCCGCAAAGCTCGTAATTTGGCTCCGCAGGTATCGCTGGCTGTCTGTGCAATAGCCAAGGACGAGGGACCCTATTTCAAGGAGTGGATCGAGTGGCATCGCAGCATCGGCGTCGAGCGTTTCTACATTTATGACAACGAAAGCACTGATTCGACCCGAGAGGTGCTTGCACCCTATATTGAGGCGGGAATCGTGGAATATCACGATTTTCCGGGCTATCGCATGCAACTTGCCGCTTACGACGATTGTTTGGAGCGTCATCGCCTCGATACCCGATGGGTGGCGTTTATAGACCTTGACGAATTTATCGTGCCGATAAAGGACAAGCATTTGCCCGAATTTCTCAGTCGTTTTGCCGATAGTCCTGCCGTGGAAATCAATTGGCTCGTATATGGCAGCGGTGGTGCGCGAAAGAAAGAAGCAGGGGGTGTTATGGAGCGATTCAAACGTCATTCGTTGCCCGACCATTATCTTAACCGCCATGTCAAAAGCATTGTCAATCCGCGCCGGGTCTATTCGATGATCGGCTGCCATGAGGTTGCGCGTATATCAGGTCATGCCGCTGATTCCCATGGCAATCCGATAAAAAAGAACTTCCGTCGCCGCGAACCGCAACAAGATGTCATTCGCATCAACCATTACGCAGTGCGCTCCTATGAGGAGTTTCTTGAAAAGCAGAACCGCGGACGTGCGAGCGGGAAAAAGCGCACGGTCAGTGACGCCTATTTCAATGAATATGATCTGAATGACTTGCCTGACGAATTAAACTACGCTTTCGGCGACTCACCGGTAATGTGCTGACCTTTCTGCCCAGGGGTAAATTCATGCCGGGCACGATAGTGCTTGTGGAAATCGAATTTTGTGTTGAGTCTCATCAAAACGATAAACAGCTTCGGGCAATTACATAGTAACCGTGAACGCAAGTATAGTTTAGTGCCGACTTTGATGTCGGGCAACGGAATTTCATTCGCAATTTTTCTAATTTTTCCGACTCCCTCATGGCGTACTTTTGCGTCTTTTTCAAAACGGGCGATATATTTTGCCGACCGGATGATGCTCTTCCATTTGGTTTTATTGGCAATTTTTTCGGTAACGACCGTCGGCTCAAGTTCATGAAGTGACTCTGTAAGGCTGAACATTGCCTGCAAATGTTGCATGCGGTTCTGGACCGAGTGTGTATGGACAATACTTTCTTTCCGCTGGCGGTAAGCGTAAAGAATTTCCGGAGAAATGACTATTTTTCGGATATTCCTGAGCCATTTTGACATGACCATGACATCTTCGAACACTATTCCTTCGAGGAACGGCGTATCGACGATTTCGTGGCGGAATAGCTTGTTCCACATGTAGCTGGGCACTTTTCGGGAATATAACAATTCGAGAGCCATTTCTCTACGATTGAGTACGGTTGTCGTCTCCACCAGTTGTTTCCGCGATCGAAATGTTGAGAAAAAAGATTCGTAGCTGACTTCTGCAACATCAGCGTCAAACTCTTCTATCAGTGCCAATAGCCGTTCCATTAATCTCGTATGGGGCACATCGTCCGGGTCAATGAAAGCGATATGCTGGCCTGAGCTTGCTTTCAGTCCTGAGTTGCGGGCAGCGGAAACACCTCCGTTTTCACGGTGTATGACTTTGAAACGAGGGTCGCGCTTCGCATATTCATCGCAAATCGCACCGGAGTCATCGGTTGAGCCGTCATTGACAAGAAGGCATTCCCAGTCATGGAACGTCTGACCGACAATGGCGTCGAGACATTCGCGGAGATATGCCGTCATATTGTAGATAGGGACAATGATAGATATTTTTGGGGATGTTGTCATAGGGATGTATTATTTTTCAAACTCCGACTTGTCGGGGAAACGATTGTCCAAAAAATTCTTGCAGCGCAGGCGGTCTGCTTCCGTTGCATATTCCGAGTCGTTCATGCAGAAAAGCATGGGTGTGTGCTTGCGGAACTTGTCGTAGTGCTTCGGGTTCTGGATATGGACGCGCAGCGATGTGCGTTGGCTGACGTAGAGCGGATGAGCGCGATGGCGGGCAAGGGCTGCATAGGCGTACAGTGAACGCTGGATGTCGTTTGACGTACGTACGTGGTTGGGGAAAGTCTGCCTAAGCTGGTCGAGGAAAAGATTGTAGGTTGCCTCGCAGTCGCTTTTGAGATAGGCGTCGATATTGTGATGGGCTTTTGCACCGTAGTATTTGCCGTAGTGATTGCGGATAAGTTCCGCACTGTTCTGCACGGCCCGATTGTAACGGCTCATTTCCTTGCCAGATAGTTTGCTTTTCAGCCAAAGCAGGAAACGGCGTAGGGGGCGACGATTCTGGCGGATGTAAGGAAGTCCGTCGGGAGCGAAGAAATCACCGGGTTCGACGGGACGTCCGAAGTACATGTCATCGTTGGCGTAGAGAAAGCGTTCGCACAGATCGGGAATGCGCCAGATAAAGTGCTCGATGACCGAGGAGTTGAAACAGGGTAGTGCTTCGGAGGGCATGATTTCCGAGTGGTCGACAATCCGGATTTTGGGATGTGACGGGTCAATCCATGCGGGCACCTGATTGTCGGTCACGATGAAGATGCGGCGAATCCATGGTGCGAATCGTTCTGCCGAGCGGAGACTGTAGCGCAGTTCATCGTGGTTGGCGTAGCGTCCGTCGCAGTTGACGGACGAATGTTTTTCGGTGACGCCAATGGTTCGGTTGCGCTTGGCTTGCCAGACGGGATCGTTGCCATCTACCCAGAGATAGACGAGGTCAACGGGCTGTTGGTCGGAATGGTTGTCTTTCATCGCTCGGAATTTTCGATTTTTTCTTTAATGGCAGGGAAATGGGACAATATGGCTGTCAGCGCCTCAAAATTGCGGTCACGACCTGACTTGAAATTATAGGTTTTCAGCGAAATCGCGCCTGGTTTGCCCAGTCCCTTTGGCTTGTTTTTACCGAAGGGAACAGGAAGAATACGAGTGCCGTGCGATACGGCTGCCGCCCAAAACCAGATGTCATCAGTAGTCGGGGCAATTTCCGTGAACAGTTCTTCGCGGAGCATCGATTCGTCGAGTGCGTGGGGTGGATACAATACTCCTCCCACTCCCGTAGGCAGATTACGGAAGCCTGAGTAGTCTTTGCGGAAAATAAAATCATACCAGCGGTATTTGTGCCATTTGCGATACGGGCGGGATAAATCCATCCGCTTGGCTCGATGAGCGATGACCATGTCAGGATATTGCTCGTGGAGCTGTAGCAGGTTGCGAAGCATGTCGGGATGATAGCGGACATCGTCATCGACCGTGACAATGGTATCATCGGGAAACTCCTGCAGAGCCGGAAACAGTTTGCGGTAGGAGCGGATGTTGCGCGGATAGTGGCGGATTTCGAAAATGTCGCTTTCCTCCGCCAGTTTCAGCAACTCTGCGGGCAGCGGTTTATCCTCGAACTCCGATGGCGTTACATAGAGAATCAGTCGATTTGGCAACACCGATCCTTTCAGCAGGGATTTGACCGTTTCGGTCACGAAGCCGATAGCCGGGGGATAGGAAGTCAGCGAGACGATGACTTTCGGTTTGATTTTGTCCATATTTCTTGTGGTTTCACGCAAACAAATCGGAGCATAACAACGTCATGCTTTCCTAAGAATATGCAAAAGTAACCATTTTTTTGAGATTGCCCAATCCTCCGGGATTTTCAGGCTTGTTTCTTGTGTTGAATCTGCTTGCTTGCCCTGGATAAGTGAGTGTGATGAAATACAATGCACCCCTGCCAGGATATTCCGGCAGGGGTGCTGATTTTTGCGGTATCCGTAAAGGTCTGTTGATTTCTTATTTCAGGGTGGACAGCGCCTTTTCCATGCGGCGGAGGGTTTCTTCCTTGCCGATGATTTCGATGACATCGAACATGTGGGGACCTTTGGCGGCTCCGATGATGGCTACCCGGAAGGGGTTCATGACTTTGCCGAATCCGAGTTGCTTTTCATTGATCCATTCGGAAATCACTTTTTCGGTGTTGGCGAAAGAATAGTCATCAATGGATTTCAGGATTTCCAGCAGTTCTTTCATCAGTGCCGGCGTGTCTTCCTTCCAGTATTTTTTGCTGTCTTTTTCGTTGTATTCCTGTGGTGCGGTGAAGAAGAACATGCAATCCTGGAAGAGTTCTTCCACAAAGTTGTAGCGCTCTTTCATGAGGGAGCAGATTTTCTCCACTTTGGCACGTTCGAAAGTCATGCCCAGGGCATTGAGTTTTTCGAGAACCAACGTGGCGAGTTCCGCATCCGGTTTGGCAATCAGGTATTTGTGGTTGAACCATTTGGCTTTGTCGGGGTTGAAACGGGCACCGGACTTGTTGACGTGTTCCAGGGAGAAAAGCTGGGAGAGTTCCTCGATGGAGAAGATTTCCTGTTCCGTACCGGGGTTCCAGCCCAGCAGGGCGAGCATGTTGATGAATGCGTCGGGGAAATAGCCATCTTCCTTGTAACCGTGCCATTTTTCACCGGTTTCGGGGTCGGTAAATTCCATCGGGAATACGGGGAATCCCATTTTATTCCCGTCCCGTTTGCTCAGTTTGCCGTTGCCGACCGGTTTTAATATCAGGGGCAGGTGGGCAAATTGGGGCATCGTGTCTTCCCAGCCGAATGCCCGATAGAGCAGTACGTGGAGGGGCAAAGAGGGCAACCATTCTTCGCCGCGGATGACGTGGGAGATTTTCATCAAATGGTCGTCCACGATGTTGGCAAGGTGATAAGTGGGCATGCCGTCCGATTTGTAAAGCACCTTGTCGTCCAGCAGGGAACTGTTGAAATGCACTTCGCCGCGGATGATGTCGTGCAGTTCGAGCACTTCGTTTTCCGGCATCTTAAAACGGATGACATAAGGAGTTCCATTGTCCAATGCTGCTTTCAGTTCCTCCGGAGTCATGTTGAGTGAATTTTTCAGACTGCCCCTGCTCCGAGCATTGTATATGAACGTTTCGCCACGCCCTTCGCACTCCTTGCGCAGGGCATCCAGTTCCTCCGCCGTATCGAAGGAATAGTAGGCATTGCCCGATTCCACAAGTTGCAAGGCGTATTGCTTGTATATCTCTTTTCTTTCGCTTTGGCGATAGGGACCGTATTCTCCTCCCGTACCCACGCCTTCGTCCACGGTGAGTCCGCACCATTTCAACGATTCGATGATGTATTCCTCTGCTCCGGGTACGTATCTGGTCTGGTCCGTGTCTTCGATTCGCAAAAGAAAATCCCCTCCGTAATGGCGGGCAAACAGGTAATTAAAGAGTGCTGTTCTCACCCCTCCCAAATGAAGGGCTCCGGTGGGGCTGGGGGCAAATCTTACTCTGACTTTCCTTTCCATATTCTGATTGCATTTAGGGTTGTTGTTGATTATCTATGATGTCCTGCAACAGGTTTTTTGCGTATGAGATACCCCGGCGTATGCCCATGTCCACGGAATTGACATTGTTCAAAATGGGTTCCGCATGGTTCAGCGGTCTGTTCGGGTCGTCGGTCAGCAGATAGACGGTATATTTTCCCTTACTTTTGCTGACAAAGCCAAACCAAACGTCAACGGACCTATCTTTGAGGTATATAGTGCGTTTTACCTTGTACATGTCATTGTTTTTTCTTGAAATTCAACAGGGTAATGACGGCGACCAGGCTTGCCATTGCCGCTATGTTAAGGTAGACGGGCGTTCTGTTTGGCGTGGCATAAAGGGTGATGGCGCTTGATATCATTATCAGAAAAGCCGTCAACATGATGAGTAGCCGGATGATTTTCATTTGTCGTTTTTATAAGACTTCGTTATGTTTTTTCAATAAATAAAATCAACGAATGCGAATTTTTATCGTTTTTTATTTAATGCTAATTCTTCGCTCTTGCTGAATCTGGTTTTTATAGATTCAAGCTATTTTTCACGGGATTAGCGTAAATCTCCAGGAAAATGTTGTTCAACATGGACAGATTGCCTTCCAGTTTATCCATTTTTTGCATCATAATCCGTATGAAATTCTCTTTTTCTTCGGGTGTGTAGAATTGGGAGAACTTGTTTACGGAGTGGAGCAAGTCATAAGCGATGTAATTGTTGGGCCATAGCTTGAAGTTCCGGTGGATTTTGGCATCGATCATGGCAGCGAGCTTTTCGATGCGGTCGCCGTTGGAGGGCAGATCGTTCAGGCTGTCCAGTTCTTCCGGGGTGAGCCGGTCGATGTGGAAATGCACTCTTCCCTTGTAGTCGCTTAGTCCGGTGAGCATGCTGTTCATGTCTTCTTCCGGGGTTTTGATGTATTCCCCCAATGTCCGGGTGTACAATTCCTGGGTTTTCAGGGCATCGCACGGTTCCCATTCGTAGGAAATAGACAATGGCATCAAGTTCAGGGCTTTGAAATTGTCGGAAAAGTTGGCAGAACTGCTCATTTTCAGCATTTTCAGCAGACCGGGCTGTGTCCTGTCGTCTCCGTTTTTGGTTCTGCCTTCGCGCTCGGCAATCCATACGGAATTTTCGTTTTCCTCGATAACCTCCCGGATGTATTTGGAGCGGAGAGCGGAACTGGTCAGCATCTCCCGGACCGTAATGTCACGTTCGATGACGAAGCAGGAGTTCAGTTTCACGAGGTCCGTCACCCAGTCGTTGATGAGCAGGTTGCTGCCGATAGCGGCACGGGTATATTTGTTGCCGTGTTGCCTGAGAAGCACGTTCAGTATGGCGGAATCCAGAATGATGTCCCGGTGGTTGGACATGAAGATGTATGCCGTGTCTTTCCGTACCAATTCCATGCCTGTCGTGGATACGCCGTCAGTCGTCGTTTGAATCAACGACTGGATGGCGGGACCGAAAAAGCGTTCTTGAAATTCGCTTCTGGTCCGGATGCCTTGCAGGGCGGCAACGATAGTGTTTGCGTCCATTTGCGTCAACCGGGAAAACAGGGTCAGAAATTCCTGCGAGCGGCACAAGCGGTTTTTTGCCGCCTCGATTTCATCTCCGCAATAAGGTCTGATGCTGTCAAATTCAGAATCCGATGTCATATTGTCTTATTAAAATAGGTTGCTTGTGTGCAAAGTTTTCTTTTCCGGCTGCAAAGATAATAAAAAACCGATTATATCTATATTCATTATTTCTGTACGGGTGTTCTTCCGGGATAGCTCTGCAGGGCGACGGCAAGCACTTCGATAGCCTTTTGCAGGTCGCTTGTTTTCAGCACATAGGCTATCCTGACCTCATTTTTTCCCAATCCGGGCGTGTGGTAGAATCCGCTTGCCGGGGCGAGCATGACGGTTTGTCCGTTGTAGTCGAATTCTTCCAGCAGCCACCGGGCGAATTTTTCGGCGTCATCAACCGGCAGACGGACAACGGAGTAGAAAGCTCCTTTCGGCATGGGACAGACCACGCCCGGGATTTTGTTGAGCGCCTCTACCATGAAGTTGCGCCGCTGGGTATATTCATCGTAGACTTGCCGGAAATATTCGTCCGTCGTGTCCAGCGAGGCTTCTGCTGCAATCTGTCCCAATGCGGGCGGACAGAGACGTGCCATGCCGAATTTCAAGGAAGCGTCCAGAATATCCCGGTTGCGGGTGATGATGGCACCTACCCGGATGCCGCATTCGCTGTAACGTTTGGACATGGAATCGAAGAGGATGGTGTTCTGTTCGATGCCTTTGAGGTTCATGACGGAATAGTGTTGCAGTCCGTCATAGCAATATCTTCTGTAAACTTCGTCCGAATAGAGATACAGGTCGTATTTCTTTACAATCTTCGCAAGTTCCTCCAGCTCCTCTTTGGAATAAAGATAACCGGTTGGATTATTGGGATTTATGATGACAATGCCTTTGGTTTTCGGCGTAATCAGCTTCTCGAATTCGCTGATAGGCGGCAAGGCGAAGTTGTTTTCTATTTTTGCGGTCACCGCCTTGATTTTTGCGCCGACCATCACCGCAAATGCCGCATAGTTGGCGTAGAACGGTTCAGGAATGATGATTTCATCGCCTTCGTTCAAGGTGCTCATGAAGGCAAAGAGAATGGCTTCGGAACCGCCGGTGGTGATGAGGATGTCGTCTTCCGTGACGGGAATGTCCAGTTTCTGGTAATAGCCTGCCAGTTTTCTCCTGAGGCTCGGGTTGCCTCCCGACGGAGTATATTCGATGACGGAAAGTTGCATTCGGCGAACCACCTTGAGAGCGATTTCGGGAGTCCGGATGTCGGGTTGTCCGATGTTCAGGTGGAATACCCGTATGCCTCTTTGTTTGGCTTTGTCGGCATAGGGAACTAATTTTCGGATGGGGGAAGGCGGTATGGTTTTGCCTTTGTCGGAAATCTGTAACATATCGTGTCGTTTTGGTGTGAAATCGCCTTTCAAGGTATGATATTTTTTACAAACCTGCAACCGTTTTCAATTTTTCGATGTCCAGCAATCGTATTTTTCGTCCTTTGCTTTCGACCAGGCCTTCCGCCTTGTACTCCGAGAGGAGCCGGATAACCGTTTCCGTTGCCGTGCCGATGAAGTTGCCCAGTTCTTCGCGGGTGATGTTCAGTCTGAGCGTGCCGTCCGCTTCCTTGCCGAATTCATCGGCAAGGAGCCACAGGGTTTTCGCCAGCCGGGCTTTTACGGATTTCTGGGCGATGTCCTGGAGGTATCGGTTGGCGTCTCCCAGTTCCTTGCAGGCGATTTGCACCATGTCGTATGCAAACCCCGGATTGTTTTGCAACAGGTCGAGCAGGTTTTTGTCCGGGATGTGGTACAGGATGCAGTCGGAAAAGGTTTTGGCGGAGGTGCAGGCGGTTTCGTGCCGGATGACGGAACGAAAGCCGAAGATGTCTTTTTCCTTGCTGAATCGGATGATTTGCACCTTGCCTTCCCTGCTCGTCTGGTAAATCTTGATGATGCCGCTATAAACAAAGTAACAGCCTTTGATGCGGTTTCCTTCTTCGTAGAGGAGTTCGCCTTTGGGACAGACGCGTATGGTTTCGGGATTGAACAAGGTGCGCAGTTCCGCTTCCGTGAGGTGCGGGAACGTATTTTTCGCTTTCCGGAGGCAGGCTTCCGAATCCGGCAGATTTTCGTTGCGGCTGTTGTTTTTTTCCTTTTTCATTGCCGGTCAGGATTACGGAGTTGGCAGCGTTTCCGCAGCGATCCGGTTTTGGCTTGCCAGCCGGGTGATACATTGGATGATGCCCTCCTCGTCGAATCCGCACTCCGCATACAATTGGCGTTGGGTGCCGTGTTCAATGAATCTGTCTGGAATGCCCAGACGGACGATTTGCGCCCGGTAACCGTGTTCCGCCATAAATTCGGCGACGGCGCTTCCCAATCCTCCGTTTATGGTACCGTCTTCCAGCGTGATAACTCGGTCGAAGCGTTGAAATACCTGGTGCAGGAGATTTTCGTCCAGGGGCTTCAAGAAACGCATATCGTAAAGGGCGACAGATACATTTTCCACTTGGCGGATAGCGCTTTTTGCCACGTTTCCTATCGCCCCGACGGAGAGGATGGCGATGTCTTTTCCTTCCAATAGGCATCTTCCTTTTCCTATCTCAAGCTGCCGGAAAGGGGTGCGCCATTCTTTCAGGTAACCGCGTCCCCGGGGGTAGCGTATGGAAAAAGGTCCCTGGTCGGGCAGTTGTGCCGTGTACATCATGTTGCGCAATTCCTCCTCGTCCAAGGGGGCCGCAATGATGAGGTTCGGGACGCAGCGGAAAAAGGCCAGGTCGTATGCTCCGTGGTGGGTGGCTCCGTCCGAGCCGACGAATCCTGCCCGGTCGAGACAGAACACCACGTTCAGGTTTTGCAGTGCCACGTCGTGGATGACCTGATCGTAGGCGCGTTGCATAAACGAGGAGTAGATATTGCAGAACGGGACATAGCCTTGGGTGGCCAGTCCTGCCGAGAAAGTTACGGCGTGTTGTTCGGCGATGCCGACATCGAAGCAGCGTTCCGGCATTTCTCTCATCATGATATTCAGCGAGCATCCGGTGGGCATGGCAGGGGTGATTCCAACAATCTTGGAATTGCTCTTCGCCAGCTCGGTTAGCGTGTTTCCGAAAACGTCCTGAAATTTCGCCGGCAGGTCGCTATCGCCTTCCTTTATGCGTTCTCCGGTGACCTTGTTGTATTTCCCCGGTGCATGCCAGATTGTTTGGTTATTTTCCGCTTCCTTGAAGCCTTTCCCCTTGACCGTGATGCAGTGGAGTATTTTGGGGCCTTTTATGTGTTTCAGGTCCCGGAGCAGTTTGATCAGGTGATTGACGTCGTGTCCGTCTACCGGGCCGAAATAGCGCAATCCCATCGCTTCAAATAGGTTGCTCTGTTTCAGCAGCATGGATTTTATGCTGTTGTCGATGTTTTGTATGAAGTTGCGCATACCCGGGCTAATCCGGTTCAGTTTGCCCAATGCGTTCCAGACCTCTTTTTTGATTTTGTTGTACCCCTTGGAGGTGGTGATGTCGAGCAGGTATTCGCTCAGTCCGCCGACGTTGGGGTCTATCGCCATGTTGTTGTCATTCAGGATGACCAACAGGTCGGCATTGGAGACGCCGGCATTGTTCAGTGCTTCAAATGCCATTCCGCCGGTCATGGATCCGTCTCCGATGACGGCAACGCTTTGCCGGTTCTCCTCGCCGTTCATCTTGGCGGCGATGGCCATGCCCAGGGCGGCGGAAATGGAGGTGGATGAGTGACCCGTCCCGAACGAGTCATATTCGCTTTCGGATATTTTCGGGAAACCGCTGATGCCTCCGTAGATGCGCTTGGTTTTGAATTGCTCTTTTCTGCCGGTCAGTATTTTGTGGGCGTATGACTGGTGACCGACATCCCAAATCAGGTTGTCGTAAGGTGTGTCGAAGACGTAATGGAGTGCTACGGTAAGTTCGACGACCCCCAGGCTTGAACCCAGATGACCCGGATTTTCCGCACAGTCGTCGATGATTCTTTGGCGAACTTCCTGGCAAAGCTGTATCAAGGCATCTTCCGGTATCTTCTTTAAATCTTCCGGTGTGTTAATTTGGTCGAGAATACTCATGAATTCGGTTTATCAAGTGTTTAAAGTCCGTGACACCGGTGCCCGGCATCATCCTTTCCGTGCCTTCCGGAAGGTCAGTAAACGATGGTGCCGATTTCTTCGCCTTCCATTAATTTTTTCAGGTTGCCTTCGACGTCCATATTAAACACGACAATCGGCAGGTGGTTTTCCTTGCACATGGTGGTGGCGGTGAGATCCATGACTTTCAATCCCTTGTTGTATATTTCATCGTAGGTGATTTTGTCGAATTTCACGGCGGCAGGATCTTTTTCGGGATCTGCGGTGTATATGCCGTCCACCCGCGTTCCTTTCAGCATGGCGTCCGCTTCTATTTCAATGGCGCGGAGACTGCTGCCAGTATCAGTCGTGAAATAGGGATTGCCGGTGCCTGCACTGAAGATGGTGACGTAGCCTTGCGACAAGTATTCCACGGCTTTCGACTTGGAGTAGAATTCCGCAATGGGTTCCATGCGAATAGCGGTCAACACCTTGTTTTTGCAGTTTTCATTGTCCAATGCGGAACTGAGGGCGAGGCTGTTGATGACGGTTGCCAGCATCCCCATGCTGTCCCCTTTTACCCGGTCGAAGCCTTTGTTTGTTCCGGTCAGGCCCCTGAAAATATTACCGCCTCCGATGACGATGCCGACCTGGATGCCCATGTCCGCTATTTCTTTTATCTGCCGGGCATAGCTTTCCACACGGGTAACATCGATGCCGTATTTTTGTTCTCCCATAAGGGACTCGCCGCTTAGTTTTAAAAGTATTCTTTTGTATTTCATGGTTTTATGAATAATTAGGGTAAAACAAACTTATTTCATTTCAACATAAATTATTTAAAACGGAGAAAAATTACCCCGGTTCTACTAATAATAAAGCAAAGCTAATTAATTTTGTCTGATTCTAAAATGAAATGCTATGAATAAAACTGCAAATTACCGATTGACGATTATTGTGCCGGTTTATAATGAGGAGGGAAACATAGAGAGATTGGGAAAAGAGTTGGGGGATTTTTTGAAAGTGGCGAAAGTTCCCTCTTGCGTGTTGTTTGTCAATGACGGTTCCAAAGACGAGAGCGGCAGGCTGTTAAAAGAGCTTTGCCGGGCGCATACGGATTTTTATTATCTCGAGTTGGCGAAGAACGGAGGATTGAGTGCTGCTATGAAGGCAGGTATCGATCACAGCGATTCCGAGTTTGTCGGATATATCGATGCGGATTTGCAAACGGCTCCAGAAGATTTTAATTTGTTGCTCGAACATATCGGAGAGTATGAAATGGTTATGGGGATAAGGACGGGCAGAAAGGATAGTTTCGTGAAAAATATGTCTTCCCGCATCGCGAATGGTTTCCGCCGTTCCATGACGCACGATGGAGTCGAAGATACGGGATGTCCGCTGAAGGTGCTTCGGACGGGTTATGCCAAACGAATTCCGTTTTTTACGGGGATGCATCGCTTCCTGCCTGCTTTGATTCAGTTGCAGTATGGAAAGGTGAAACAGATTCCGGTGCGCCATTTTCCGAGAATCGCCGGCAAGTCGAAATACAATCTGCGCAACCGACTGATTGGACCTTTCAAGGATTGTTTTGCCTACCGCTGGATGAAAAAAAGGTATATCAATTACGAGGTGGCGGAAGACAATTTATAGCCTCAAAAGGTAAAATTTAAAGCCGGCAGATTTTACATTTGCCGGCTTTTTGTTTTGCGAATAGCAATTGTTTCGAAAAAAAGATTTAATCTTAGCCCTTGGCTTGTGCACTTTTCTTGTTTTTCTGCATAATGTAGATGTTTCGGATGTAGACAAGCAGTCCCGTGGATTGCCCTAAAACCAAAACCGGATCGAGCCGTACAATGGCATAGCTGACGATGATGAACGAGCCGGTCAGACTGATGAGCCAGAACCCCATCGGAAGAATGGATTCCTGTCGTTTCCGGGAGTAAATCCATTGGTAAACAAAGCGTAAGGTGAAGATAACCTGCCCTGCTGACCCCCAAACAAGCAGTCCCAGAGGGATGTCTGCATTGTTGAAAAATTGTGCGATGAAGGTACGGGCTTCCGTGAACATATAGCCGATGGCCAGGACGGGGGTCGCGATTAATAAGTAGCGAATCGGACGGGGTATTTTTTCCCAGCTATGCTTGATGTCCAAATTCCAAATATAGATATAGTATGAAATCAACTGACCGAGAATAATGGCAAAGTCATTTCTTAACCAGCCGTAAAAAAATAGCAAGTAGGAACCAAACAAACTTAATAGCCAAAATATAGAGGGAGATACTACACGTTTTTCTTTTTCGGAAATAATCCACTGAAAAATCAAGCGGGAAGAGAAACAAATTTGGGCTAAAAATCCAATGATGTATAACATTTGATGTTTTTATTTTATTAAAATATGATAATATTATAATCCCCAATAGAATAAGATTCTTTGTTTTTGATGAATTTTTCTAATTTTTCCTCTTTTTTGACGTCTTTTTGCCTAACAAAAAGTACAAATTTTTGTTTATTTGAAAGAAAGCTTTGGTCGGATAAATCGAGCGGAAAAATTTCCGTTTTGAGATAGACATCCATATTTTCTCCGCTTCGAAATTTATAAAAATAGAACTTTTCGATGTCATTTTCGTGAGCAATTGTTTGTGCTTTTTGACAAATTTCTCGAAAACCAATATATGAATTTAGTCTGGAAATGGAAACCGAGCAAATGAGAATGGCGAGTAGAGTTCCCGTGGCAATTCCGTTCGCAGAACGTAAAATGGACTTTTTCCAAAGGAAATATAAAGAAAATGCGGAAGCGATGCTTAAAACGGCAGCCGCGATAGGTATTGTTTTGATGTTTAAAAGGAGGTGCAGGGAAGGGAGATATTGAGCGATGATGAATAAAGCAGGGAATGCCAGGAGCAAGATGCCGGCGGGAATCGCGATGGCGAATCGCAGGGACTTTTCTTCCAGTTCCGGAATCAGAAGAAAAGCCAGGTAGGCGATAAAGGGGAAGATGGGAAGCATATAGATGTCCAGTTTCCCGCTAAACAGAGACAGGGCGATGAAGGTGGTGGCGATGACGGTCAGGAATAGTTTTTTCAGGTCGGTGTTGATTAATTTTTTCCGGATACCCAGCACGATGGCTGTAAGGTAGAGCAGAATCCAGGGTGCCAGCGAGTACCAGATGGTTTTCAAGTAGTACCAGACAGGCGCTTTGTGGTGGAACGAGTCTATCGCCCGGTTTAACGTTTGGTGGAAAAGCAAGTTGTTCAGTTAGCTTTTCCCGCCTTCCAGGTAGACCGCTCCGAACCATATCAGGCACAAGCCGATGAGGATGCCCCATTGCTTTCCTCCGAAGTATTTCCCCAAGGTTCTGATTTTTCCTTGTAGGAAAAGGAAAACCGGAATGCTGATAAGCGGTACTAGGATGCCGACCGGACCTTTAGTGAAGACTGCCAGGAATATGTAAATGGGGAATAGGATCGAATCCCGTGCCTTTCCGGTGCTGGTGTACATTTTATAGAATGTGTAAAGCGATAGGACGATAAATAGGCACATCAGCATATCCATACGGATGACGATGGCGGATCCGACGAATAGTCCCGAAGTGATTAGCATCAGTTGTCCGCTGACGCGCAGGGAAGCGGGAAGGGCGTTTCCGACCCATTTGTCCATAACCCGAAGAATCCCTATAGCGGGAAGTAGGGAAAACAGGCCGATGAAAAACATACTGTGCGTGCCCAGCAACCATTTCCCCAGCATGACAATCCACAGGTACAAGGGCGGTTTGTCCGCATACGCCGTTCCGTGGTTCCAGAAAGCAAAGAAATGTCCGTCGCGGATTGCTTCGTCCGCAATGCTTAGATATTTCAGTTCGTTGTTTGGTGTGAAGTCCCGAAAGAGCAGAAGAGAGACAAAGCACAAGAAAATCAGAAGATACTGGGAAAATTTCATCATGGTGAGAACAAATATTTATTTACAAAAATAAAGGGATTGGGGAAGAAAAAGAATTGATTTTGTAAATTTTAACACACTTGTCTGGAATCCTCTATTGGGTGGGGAGGGCAAGGAAAGGGGAAATAAAAAAAGAGTGCCAAAATCATTTTTGACACTCTTTTAAAAGGATAAGGTAATCGGTTAGTCGTTCAAAGTGAAGCGAATGAATCCGGTTACGGTCAAATCTTTATCCTGGCTTGCTAGATAGGCTTTTACGGTTTGTTTGCCGTCTTTTACGAAAGCCTGGTTCAGCAACGTGGACTCTTGATAGAATTTGTTCAAGCGACCTTCAGCGATTTTGTCCAGCATATTTTCGGGTTTGCCTTCCTCGCGTGCTTTTTCGCGACCGATTTCCAATTCGTGTGCGATGACATTCTGAGGAACATCGTCTTTGTCAACGGCGATAGGAGCCATTGCCGCAACTTGCATGGCAACGTCTTTCTTTACCTGAACATCGGCTTCTTTGTTGAAACCGGCAACGGTGGCCAGTTTGTTACCCGGGTGGATGTAAGCAATGACTGCCTCGGCTTCCACTTTTCCGTAGTATGCCAGTTCCAGTTTTTCACCGATGACACCGGTTTGTTCTGCAATCTGGTCGGCAATGCTGCGTCCGTCTATCTGAATGGCCAGCAAGTCTTCCTTGGTTGCCGGCATGTTTGCGAAAGCGGCATTCAAGATTTGGCGGGTAAAGTTGATGAAATTCTCATTCTTTGCCACGAAGTCGGTTTCGCAGTTCAAACTTACCATAACGCCTTTCTTGCCTTCTCCCAAAGCCAGTACACAGCCTTCTTTTGCTTCCCGGTCTGCCCGTTTGCTGGCTACGATGAGTCCGCGCTTGCGGATGATGTCAACGGCCTTGTCGAAGTCTCCTTCTGCTTCCTGGAGGGCTTTCTTGCAGTCCATCATGCCTGCATTCGTTGCGTGACGCAACTTCATTACCTCAGCTGCCTTTATTTCCATGTGTCAATTTTAATTTTGAATTCGGATTGACGGTTTTGCCCGCCAATCCGAAATAAGTTAATTACTCTTCGGTTGCTTCTTCTGTTGCAACTTCGGCTTCTTCGTCTCCTGCCTTGTCAGCTTTTTTCGCTGCCGGCTTCTTTTCGGGCGTTTCCTTGTCTTTTTCAGCCTTGCGCTCGGACAAGCCTTCTTTGACAGCGTTTGCCACTTTTTCCACAATCAGGCTGATTGAGGTGGAGGCATCGTCGTTACACGGAATGACGAAATCGATGTTGCTCGGGTCGGAGTTGGTATCCACCATGGCGAATACGGGAATACCCAAAGTGCGGGCTTCCTTCACCGCGATGTACTCTTTCATCACCTCAACAACGAAAAGTGCTGCCGGCAGACGGGTCAAGTCGGCGATACTGCCCAGGTTCTTGTCGAGTTTTGCCCGCTGGCGGGAAATCTGAAGTTTTTCCCGTTTTGACAGGTGGTCGAAAGTTCCGTCTTTCTCCATCTTGTCGATGGTGGTCATCTTCTTCACAGCCTTACGGATTGTCGGGAAGTTGGTCAGCATACCGCCCGGCCATCTTTCCGTCACATAAGGCATATTGATATTAGCGATTTTTTCAGCAACAATGTCCTTAGCCTGTTTTTTTGTTGCAACAAACAGAATTTTACGGCCTGATTTGGCAATCTGCTTCAGTGCGGCAGTAGCCTTGTCCAGCATGATGGCTGTCTTGTTCAGGTCAATGATGTGGATATCGTTCCGCTCCATGAAAATGTAAGGAGCCATTTTAGGATTCCATTTACGGGTCAGGTGTCCGAAATGACAACCTGCATTCAATAATTCGTCGAAATTGGTATTTGACATGTTTGTGTTTTTAATAGTTTACATTCTTCATTTAAGCAATTGCCGGGTAGTCCCCACTGAAGGAGTCCCGCCAATTTAGATACTAAACTGAAATTAACGTTTAGAGAACTGGAATCTCTTACGTGCCTTGGGCCGACCGGGTTTCTTACGTTCAACCTCACGGGGATCGCGGGTCATGAAACCTGCGGCTCTTAATTTAGCCTTGTCTTCTTCATTGATTTTCACCAACGCTCTGGCGATGCCCAGACGCAGGGCTTCTGCCTGGCCTTTGAAACCGCCGCCGTCCAGATTTACCTTGATGTCATATTGACCGGTAACTCCCAACAGTTCGAGAGGTTGTTTAACAATGTATTGGAGGGTAGGCAGGGTGAAGTATTCGCCCAGAGGACGCTTGTTGATGACAATGTCGCCTTTCCCTTCGCTGACGTAAACGCGAGCTACTGCTGCTTTTCTTCTACCGATTGCGTTAATTACTTCCATGATCTGTTACTTTAAAGAATTTAAATCAATTACTTTCGGCTGCTGTGCTTCGTGTTTGTGTGCAGGACCTGCATACAGGTGAAGATTTTTCAGCACCGCTCTTCCTAAACGATTCTTGGGAAGCATACCGCGCACGGCGTGTTCGATTACTCTTTCCGGATGCACTTTCAACAGGGCTGCCGGAGTCGTGTGACGCTGTCCGCCGGGGTAGCCGGTGTGACGGGTGTACACTTTGTCGGTCAACTTGTTTCCAGTCAACACGATTTTTTCTGCGTTGATGATGATGACGTTGTCGCCACAATCCTCAAACGGGGTAAAGGACGGTTTGTACTTCCCTCTTAACAGTTTCGCAACTTTGGAGGCAAGACGTCCCAAAACCTGATTCTCTGCGTCAATCAAAACCCACTCTTTCTGTGCTGTGGCTTTGTTGACATAAGTCGTTTTGTAACTTACTTGATCCACTTTGTTTAATTTTTAGTAATACATCTGTTTGTTTTTTGTCGTGGCGAAGGCTTGCAATCCGGTTGTTCGGGGGAAACGCACGGCCGGGCAGACCTAATCCTTCCCAACCCGATGTGCCTGCAAGATAAATGGCTAAGGTTCATACCTGCAGCTTAAAGCATGCACCACTCCAAAATGAGGGACAAAAGTAATGAAAGATTAGTTATAATCAAACACTTCGTTCGTTTTTTATGGAATTTGCTTGAAAGAAAGAGTGCAACGGGATCCTTTTTTGTTGGTTCCGGATGAAATATCTGGGAATTTTTGGAGATTTGTTATCTTTGACTTCTAATTATATTGATATGAACAAGGAACATACCGTTATTGAGGAAGCGATTATTAATAGAGTGAGGCAAAGAAGAGAGGAAGTGGTGATTAACCCCAGCAAGTTGGCGGTCAAAGCCGGTTTACCTCGGGATTTCGTCCGGAAAGCGGAGGATTTCACCAAAGGATATAAATACAACGTTAATCATTTGAATGAATTTGCCAAAATCTTGAAATGCCGGATTGCCAATTTCTTTCCCGATCCTTATCTGGAGGAGGATTGTGTTGAAGAATACCATATCATTGTTGAGGAGCGGAAGAAAAGAAAACAGAATATGAACGGAACGTCTACCCAATGATTCTGTGTAAAATTTTATTTAGATTTTGTTTGCGACTAAACTTTTACTTCTTCCGTGTGATACCCTTTTAAAATCTCATTCAATCGGTTGAGATTTTCCTCAAACGAATAATTTTTATCGAACACGAATACGTCATTCTTTAATAATCCCTCCTGATACCATCCCGCATACAGCACCATTCCTCCTTCAAGTCTCGTATAGACAATCAATCCTGAAAAATCATCCGGCATATTTCCTCCTTTGCATACTTCGGCAATCACCTCCGGACAAGTCTTTGTATATTTTCCCTCCGGGATGATGCTTAATAGGTAAACGTCATGCCGCCGCGTCTTGTCCTCCTGCACGATCACGGGTTTCTGCACGATTCTTACCCACTCTGCATTATGGGGAGACTTTGCCCGTTGGACTTTGCTTATGTGGGAAGGGACGCTCACATAACTGTTCGCCCCTGAAAACGACGTGGCGGCATGCTCCCAGTCGTTTTCAATTCTTCCCGGATTCAACGGTAAGTCCCTGTAAATATCTGTTTCGTTTTGCGCATGCTTCGTCATGTACTTTTCATAAATTATCTGCGCTTCTTTTATCGTCAGCGCCCCATTCATTTTTTCCGTCACTTCAATCACTCCGGAATCAGTTTTTCTATCCTGGTATTTCTTGGAATACAATTCTGGTAATTCCTCTATGGGTTCTTCTTGCTGTGTTTCCTCTTGTTTCCCTTTAAGGGTTGGATACATAAGTTCTAAATTAGCTTTTGCTTCTTTTTCAATCTCGCCAAAATCCACCGTATTGAAGGGCATCACATATAAGGATGGATTTTTATTGTATTCTTCTTTCGGAATCCGTGCTATCGGGAAACCATAACCGTTTCCGAAATAAATTGCGTAAGCCTCTTTCGAATCTTCCCATATAAAAATATACGCTGCATAATTATATTCCAAACGGACAGGTTTCAATGAATCCGGATTCGGATACAAGACCTTATAATATAAACGCCCGTCATTTTCAACGCTATATCCTTTGTCATATACTATCCGCTCCATAGTGATTACCGCCTTTTCATTCCTGCATAACTCACTGTATTGCTTGTCCCCGAATTTCTTTAACGTTGCCCGGGCAATGGAATCCAGGCAGTGTTTTTCACGTTCTGACAATTCCGTGTTTTGTGAAAAACAACAAAACGCATTTCCGAGCAGGACAAATAGGATGAAAATGGTTGTTTTCATGGCTTTTTTTGCAAAAATATCATTTTTCTTTGATATGATGTTCCATAGAGATTCCGTTTAGAAATAAAGGCAGTTGCTCAGCCGGTTGCGGTGGATCGGAAAAGAGAGCATGACTTCAAAGGTGCCGTGGGAATAGTTCTGCAGGGCGTTGAAGTTGTAGT
>CAYNXE010000002.1:20294-33412 GCA_964400995.1 uncultured Odoribacter sp. | reverse complement strand
TCAAGCCAAGGCAACACCCATTCCGTCTTGAAATAATGGCTGGGAGAATCGCAATTGACGATCCGGAAAAATTGCGCACGGTCTATGCCTTCCGGCACTTCCTGTATATCCATACGCATAGACGGGTCGGCATATTTGGCATAATGGTGATACGAAAAATGTTCAGGGGCACCGCTCAGCTCATAGGCTTTGGCAATTTTATGGAAATCCCGGTCAAGTCCGCCCTCCGTGCATATCACCGGACGGGGAGCCAACGCCGCCACAATATCGGGGAAATCAAACATCAGCAGGAACTCCGGAATCAGGTGCTCGATGGAATTGGGAAAAGGACGGTTGCCGTTAGCGTCGGGCTTGGTCATCACCAAGATGCGCTCGCGCGTCGTACAGAGGAAATCATTGTAAACAAACGCATAAATGGAATCATCAAGCAATCCCAGCACCATCAGCGGCTCCGTACCCAGCGAAAATCCGCTCACGATGATGCGCTCCCGGTCTATCTGGGGAACGGTTTTCATCCAGTCAAGCACCACTTTGTCCTGCCAGGAGGTCAGTCCAAGATAACTCCAGCCCATTTCGAGCAACATCCGGGAAGTGTTGAGATAGTCCGCACGTCCGTTGTCCATCAACTCGCCGAACGAAACATTGTCCACCGCCACGGCAATCAATCCCTTGCGCACAAAATGAAGAGCCATACAATTTTTACCCGGTTCCGCCACCGGCTGCTTGTCCAGATTAAAATCTCCCGAAGTCTCGCCGGCAAGCAACTCCTTGGTCTGACCGAAACCGGGAATGCACAGCACCGCCGGAACCGGATGTGAGGCATCCACTCCGTCGGGAATCATCACCAGAAAAGGCACCACACTGCCGGACAGCGGGTAGGATTCCCACTTTTCGATGCGATAACCGTCGCGGGCCACCGTTTTCACCCGTTTGGGCGCAGGCACCTCCGATTCCGGATGCCGCATCAGTCTTTTCATCGCCTCTTTCATTTCACCCCGCCACCGGGCAAATTCGTCCGGATTCATCTGCGGATTGAAAGCAAGTACAGGCGGCTGCTCTTTCATCAGCCTTTGCACCGCTCCGCGCGAACTCAGGAACCGTCCGTCCGGACGATTCGTCACAATCACACTGTCTGCCGGGCAAGCCGCCGAAACGATACTTCCCAGTCCCAAAAACATAAAAATGACAATTAAAACAGATTTCATACCATTGCATTTACGTAAATACATAACAAATCCTACTCCAACACTCCCTCTCGACCTCCCGTCATGCACATAAATCCCTTAAAACATCTTCTAAAACGGATTTATACCTTTCATCAATAAACTTATACTTATAAAAACTATATATCAGATTCACCAGTTCCTCCTTCACCAGACAATCCATTACCTCTATATCCAGCTTCTTGAACCTATCTTCCGAAACCTGATGAATATTATTGCGATGCGAGACAATCGTATCTTTTCTAAAAGCAAAACCATTCTTTCCGATAACCACCCCGCTTTTAAAACAATACACCGAAACATCCCGGTCACGAACCACACCATGACTGACCAAAGCCGTATTAAAATATATCTTCGACGTAGTCATGGACAAAAGAGACAGCTTGTCTCCTTCTGTCGCCAAAACAATAAAAAACTTATCCTTGACCGCCGTAGGAAGTTTGTAGTTCCTTGCCAACAATATCGTTCCTATCGGATACATGCCTGCTATTGGTTAAGGAACAATTCCGTTTCAAGATTTTCAAGTGTACTGAAATATACGGTTTTCTGCAATTCATCTTTCAGCATATCACTGAAATCAATGTCAACATCGCTCGTCTTATTCGTAGCGGAAAAAGCAAGGGCGTGTTCCTTTACCGCCTTGCTCCACAAAGACTCCTCCCCATGCAGGATTTCTACCAGCTCCTCACTGCTCTTACGACCATATTTGGAAAGGACACTGTCGATAATCTCCCTATCAAGCTCACAAAAGCCTCCTCCGTCAAATTCCGCAACCGGCTTGACAATACACCTCTTTTCATCAACGAAATCAAAATGGACATATTGATCAAACTTATTACACCCTTCCCATTTTGAAAAAAACACATCCTCATTCACCGGACCCAATTGCCATGCCTTATAATTCAACCATGTCATGGGAGTTGCCGTCCTCTTTACCGACTCCTCATCAATCAGGAAAAGCAATTTCAGCAATTTAGTATGATACAACGGCTTGCATCTATCGGCAAGCAATATCATCAAATTGCCTATCAGCGCTTTATTTGCCTTCATTCCTATACACATGGTCATCTTTTTTTATCAATACTGCCAAAGATAAACGAAAACTCCAAACACGACAACAAAAAACATTTGTTATTTTTGCAGACGATTAGAAAAACGGGGATTCTATGAATGTAAAGACCAAAGGTTATCTGCTGGGAGCGATTGCCGCCGCCACTTACGGTATGAATCCGTTGTTCGCCCTCCCCTTGTATGAATCCGGAATGGATGCGGATTCGGTATTGTTTTTCAGATACCTGTTTGCCATTCCCGTATTGGGAGGTATGTTGAAGGCACGAGGCAGGAACTTCCGGTTGCAACGGAAAGAAATCGTGCCCTTGATTGTTATGGGCTTATTGGTAGCCCTTTCCTCTCTCGCCTTGTTTCAAAGCTACAATTATATGGAAGCCGGCATTGCCTCCACCCTGCTGTTCGTTTATCCGATTATGGTGGCGCTCATTATGACCGTCCTGTTCAAAGAAAAAATATCTCTCCAGACCATTCTGTGCATTCTGCTGGCATTGACCGGTATCGGACTGCTGTACAAAGGCGGGGACGGCACGACACTCAACCTGACGGGTGTACTGCTGGTTATGGTGTCAGCCCTCTCCTATGCCATTTACATCGTCAGCGTAAACCGTCCCATACTAAAAGACATCGCCACGCTCAAACTCACGTTCTACGTGTTGCTTTTCGGTGTATCCCTGTTTTTCGTCCGGGTGGACTTCGGGCAAAGCCTGAACATACCCCGGGAATGGTACTTGTGGGGGAACCTGGTGGCATTGGCGGTTTTTCCGACTGCCATATCCTTTCTCTGCACGACTCTGTCGATTCAATACATCGGTTCCACACCGACCGCCATACTCGGAGCCCTGGAACCATTGACCGCCGTATTTTTCGGTGTCACCGTCTTCGGAGAAGTCCTGACCCTCCGGTTAGGCTGCGGCATTGTTATGATTATCTTCGCCGTGACCCTCATCATTGCCGGCAATTCCATCACCCCCTACCTGATTCGTTTTCGGAAACTTTTTCCCAAACTGCCTTTCCGGAAATAAATTCCTAACAAACGGAACCATTCGACAAACGCTTAAATATTCAGCATATATCCAGAATCCTGGCAAATGATTTGGGACTAAGGCAGATTTTAACGAATATTGTAGTCTGAACTTGATTTTGTTTTCACATAAACACGAAAATTCTCTATAAACACTTATAAAACAAAGTAACACTATGCGCAATATCACATTAAGTTTATTGTTGTGTGGGTTGGCGATGCAAGGTTTCGGCATACAACCGCCCTTGAAAGGCTATACCTACGCTTCCGAACAGGCTCCAACAGGAAAAGAGTGGGAATCCCCTGAAAACCTTGCCCTAAACAAAGAACAGCCGCGGGCCTGGTTCTTTTCTTTCCAGGACACGGAAAGTGCCCGGAAAGTCCTGCCGGAAAACAGCCAATACTGGCAATCCCTGAACGGCGAATGGAAATTCAATTGGGCTCCGGATCCGGATTCACGCCCGAAAGACTTTTATAAAACGGAGTTCGACGTATCGGCCTGGGACAACATCCCGGTACCTTCCAATTGGAACATCTACGGAATCCAGAAAAACGGCGAACAGAAATATGGAGTGCCCATCTACGTCAACCAGCCCGTCATTTTTATGCACAGCGTAAAAGTAGACGACTGGCGGGGCGGGGTTATGCGGACTCCTCCGACGAACTGGACCACTTACAAGCACCGCAATGAAGTAGGCTCTTACCGCCGGGATTTTGAAATTCCCCGGAACTGGGCAAACCGGGAGGTGTTCATCAGTTTCGACGGCGTTGATTCATTCTTTTATTTATGGATTAACGGCCAATACGTGGGCTTCTCGAAGAACTCCCGCAACGCCGCCCGATTCAACATCACGAAATACCTTCGCGAAGGGAAAAACACATTGGCGGTAGAGGTTTACCGCAGTTCAGACGGTTCTTTCCTCGAATCGCAGGATATGTTCCGCCTGCCGGGAATCTTCCGGAGCGTAGCCCTCTACTCCACCCCGCAAGTCCACATCCGCGACTTGGTGGCAATCCCCGACCTGGACGGCCAGTACACGGACGGCACCTTGACCATTGCCACCGACATCCGCAACTTGGGGAAAAAGGCAGCCAAGAAGTACAAAGTCGTGTACAGCCTGTATGCCAACGACCTCTATTCCGATGAAAATACACTGGTAGCCGACGCAAGCACCAGCGCCGTCGTTCCGACGGTTGCCGCCAACCAGACGCAGGAGGCGGAAAAAGCAGTGCTGAAAGTAAAGGCTCCCCGGCAGTGGTCGGCAGAACTTCCCTACCGGTACACATTGGTGGCAGAATTGAAAGACGCCAAAAACCAGACCGTTGAAACCGTATCTGCCATTGTCGGTTTCCGGAAAGTAGAAATCAAAGACACGCCGGCTGCGGCAGACGAATTCGGACTGGCAGGCAGATATTACTACATCAACGGCAAAACGGTGAAACTCAAAGGCGTCAACCGCCACGAGTCCAATCCGGCGACAGGCCACGTCATCACCCGCGAGACGATGGAAAAGGAAATTATGCTGATGAAGCGGGCCAACATCAACCACGTCCGCAATTCCCATTATCCGGACGACCCCTATTGGTATTATCTGTGCAACAAATACGGGATTTACCTGGAAGACGAAGCCAACATCGAATCGCACCAATATTATTACGGAGCCGCTTCGCTTTCCCACCCGGCAGAATGGAAAGACGCCCACGTCGCCCGCATTATGGAAATGGTGCACAGCAACGTCAACAATCCTTCCATCGTCATCTGGTCACTGGGCAACGAAGCCGGTCCGGGGAAAAATTTCGTGGCAGCTTACGACACGCTCAAGAAATTCGACACCTCCCGTCCGGTGCAGTATGAACGCAACAACGCCATCGTGGATATGGGGTCCAACCAATACCCGTCCATCGGCTGGGTAAGGGGAGCCGTAAAAGGCAACTACGACATCAAATACCCGTTCCACATCTCCGAATACGCCCATTCTATGGGCAACGCCGTGGGCAACCTCGTCGACTACTGGCAGGCGATTGAATCGACAAACTTTTTCTGCGGCGGTGCCATCTGGGACTGGATAGACCAATCGATGTACAACTACGACAAGCAGACAGGTGAACGCTACCTGGCTTACGGCGGCGATTTTGGCGACACGCCCAATGACGGTCAGTTCGTTATGAACGGCATTATATTCGGCGACCTGGAACCCAAGCCCCAATACTATGAGGTGAAGAAAGTGTACCAGCACATCGGTATGAATGCCACAGACATAGCAAAAGGCGAATTCAGCATTTTCAACAAATATTATTTCAAGGACCTTTCCGACTACGATGTCAAATGGTCGCTCTACGAAAACGGTGAAGCCATCCAGTCCGGAATGCTCAACCTGGACTTCATACCTGCCCGTGCCACGGCTCATATAAAAGTCCCCTACGCATACGACAATCTCAAGCCGGATGCGGAATATTTCGTCAAAATCCAGCTTCTGCTCAAGAAAGATGCCCCCTGGGCCGAGAAAGGATTTGTCACCGCGGAGGAACAATTTCCGATAAAAAGTGCCGTTCAACCGGCTCTTTATGAACTGGCCAAGCAAACCGGCAAATTGACCAAGGCAAATATCTCCACTGACGGGGAGAAGCTCAAAACCATCAAGGGGAACAACTTTGAAGTACAGTTCGATTTGACGACAGGCACCATATACAGCCTGACTTACGGCAACGACACCATCATCGCCGCAGGCAACGGTCCGCAATTGGATGCTTTCCGGGCATTCACGAACAACGACAACTGGTTCTATGCCTCTTGGTTCGACAACGGTCTGCACAACCTCAAACACACGGCCAAAGAAGCCACGGTCATCACCAAGCCCGAAGGCACAATCGTACTGGCTTTCACGGTGGAATCCCAGGCTCCGAATGCCGGAAAAATAATAGGAGGAACCAGTTCCGGCAAGAACAGCATCCAGGAATTGACCGACCAGCCTTTCGGCCCGAACAATTTCAAATTCACGACCAACCAGATTTGGACCGTATATCCGGACGGCTCCATCGAATTGCAGTCCGGCATCACGTCCAATCAGCCCGGTCTGGTACTGCCCCGTTTGGGCTATGTTATGAAAGTACCTCAGGCATACGCCAATTTCACCTACTACGGACGCGGTCCGATAGACAACTACCCCGACCGCAAAACGGGGCAATTCATCGAATTGTTCCATAGCACCGTCGGCAATGAATTTGTGCATTTCCCGAAACCCCAGGATATGGGCAACCACGAGGATGTCCGCTGGTGCGCCCTGACCAATGCGACGGGCCAAGGAGCCGTATTCATCGCCACCGACCACTTGTCCGTATCCGCCCTGCCTTACTCGGCGACGGACCTGATTTTGGCTTCCCATCCCTACCAATTGCCCAAGGCAGGCGACACCTATCTCCATTTGGACGCAGGAGTGACCGGTTTGGGCGGTAACAGCTGCGGACAGGGCGGACCGTTATTGCCCGACCGCATATTCGCCGACAATCGCCATTTCGGTTTCATCATCCGCCCTGCCGGAAAAGACCTGACCCGTATCGCCAACGTAGCTCCTTCCGGAGAAATTCCATTGTCCATCACGCGGAACAGCGCCGGTATGGTCAGCATATCTTCCGCCCGCCAAGGTGCAACCATTCGTTATACAATCGGCAAGAGCAAGGCGAAAGAATACAAAGAGGCGATTCCGCTCCGGGAAGGCGGTACGGTGACGGCGTGGTTCAAAGACACTCCCGGCATCAAGACCAGCATCACCTTTGAAAAAATCGAAAGCATCCAGACGGTTGTCGTATATGCCAGCAGCCAGGAAGCCGGCGAAGGGGATGCCTCCCACCTCACGGACGGAGACCCGAACACCATTTGGCACACGATGTATTCCGTCACGGTTGCCAAATATCCGCACTGGGTAGATTTGGATGCCGGAGAAGTAAAGAACATCAAAGGCTTCACCTATCTGCCCCGTCAGAACGGCGGAAACGGCAACATCAAAGATTACAGCATCCAGGTAAGCCTGGACGGCAAGACCTGGGGTGAACCCGTTCACAAAGGCACTTTCGCCAACAACACCAAAGAAAAGAAAGTCGAATTTGCCCAACCGGTAAAAGCCCGTTATATCCGTTTCAACGCCTTGAGCGAACAAAACGGACAGGACTTTGCCTCCGGTGCGGAAATCACCATATTGGCCGAATAAAAAAATAAGGTTGGCAAACAAAAGCCAACCTTATTTTTACCACTCAAAACAAGTTCATCCCGTGATGCAGACAGAATCCCGATATACCCAATGGAAAATCATCGCCGGCTACCTGCTGGTCATCCTGTTAGGCGTCGTATCGGGCAGTCTGATCTACAAGCAAGTCACCCGGTTCATCGTCAACGAGGAAACGATGGACAGCACCAACCGGAAATTGTTCATCATCGGCAACACGATGACCGGACTGTACGAAGCGGAAGCATTGAGTAGCGCTTTCGCCCAGACCGGAAGCCACAGTTATTTTCGGAAATTCACAAGCATCATCCGGGAAACCAGGGAAAACATCGACACCTTAAGAACGTTGAGCCAGCAGTTGGACCAACAAATCCGTATCGACTCCATTCATACGCTGTTGGAAGCCAAAATCAAAAACCTGCAGGAATTGGTCTGGGTGAAACAATCTTTCTCTCCGGAAGAATTTTACAGCAAGGCCATCGCCAACATTGTCGAGAAAGATTCCAGCGACCAGCAGCCCAACGTCCGGCAACGTATGGTTACCCGAGTGGACACGACCTATGTTCAGACACAGAAGGTCGTCAAACGCTGGATTTTTTCCAAAACAATCCTGGACACGGTGCCGGAAATCTCGCTTACCCAGCACATAGTCTCCGACACGCTCAACGATGAGAATTTCACCCAGAATACGGACTCGGTCGTCAATATTCTGAGAAACACCTGGGAAGATGTCCAAAAGCAACAACAGAACCTCAACCGCAAAATCAACCAGAAGGAATACACCCTCATCCGGCAAAGCACCGACATCACCAACCAGCTGAAAAGGATTATGAGAGAATACGAGAAAGAAGAAATCAATTATTCTCTGCACAAACAGGAGAACCGGGAAAAAACCATTGCCACGACCATCCGCATATTTTCCTGGATAACCGTCATCGCCCTATTGTCGGTCATCTTTTTCACCTTCTTTATCCTGCGAGACCTTTCCCGCAGTCAACGCTACCGGCGGGAACTGGAAAACGCCAACCGCTATGCGGCGCAATTGCTAAAAAGCCGTGAAAAGATGATTCAGAACGTCACCCACGACATCAAATCTCCTTTGAGTTCCGTTTTGGGCTACATTGAACTGCTGAACAACACTCCCGTCAACGACAGGCAGCGTTATTTTCTGAAGAATATGCAGGGGTCTTCGGAACATATCCTGAAATTAATCGGCAACCTGCTCGACCTGTCCAAGCTGGAAAATCATAAAATGCCCGTAGAGGAGGTCGTGTTCAATCCGGCTTCGCTGTTCCGGGAAATCATAGACAATTTCTTGCCATTGGCACAAAATAAGCATTTGCAACTGACCGGGAATTTCAGCGAAGAGCTGAACCAGGATTGTCGTGGAGATGCTCTGCGCATCCGCCAAATCATCACCAATATATTATCCAATGCCGTCAAATACACGGAACAAGGCCGTGTTGACTTCACGGCGACCACCTCCGCCGACGGTACGCAAATCATCCTTGCCATACAAGACACCGGTCCAGGTATGAGTGCGGATGAACAAAAGCTCGTTTTTGAAGAATTTACCCGGCTAAAATCGCACA
The DNA here is from genome assembly GCA_964400995.1 of uncultured Odoribacter sp. Lineage (GTDB taxonomy): Bacteria > Bacteroidota > Bacteroidia > Bacteroidales > Marinifilaceae > Odoribacter. The sequence goes on along the minus strand of CAYNXE010000002.1, from coordinate 24,285 downwards.
ACGGCATCGAAGGTACGGGCCTGGGACTGACCATTACCCTGAAATTGATTCATCTGTTGGGTGGAGAATTAACACTCCAGAGCGAAATCGGAAAAGGGAGTTGCTTTACCTTGTACCTCCCCCGGCAAGAGGCATCCCTTGCCAGTGAAGCGGAAACAACGCCACGCCTCCCGGAAGCCCCGCGGAAGCCCGAACCGGACTTGCGCATCCTTCTGGTGGATGATGATACCCTTCAATTGCAAATGACACAGGGGCTACTGGAAACCAGAGGCATACATCCGGACATCACCACCCATCCCCTTGAGGTGGTTCGCTTGTTGCAGGAGAAAACCTACGACCTGGTGTTTTCGGACATTCAAATGCCCGAAATGACCGGCTTCGAGCTGGTAAAACAAATCCGACAGCTCGACCTGCCTTTCGCCCAAAGCATACCCGTCATCGCCTTGTCGGCAGACGCCACCCAATCGGAAGCGGACTATATCGCCGAAGGTTTTACCGCTTATCTCGGCAAACCGTTCACCTCTGCCGCCCTGTTCCTTCTCATTGACCGGTTGACCGGCAAACAGCACGCGACAGCCAGCCTCCAAGCGGCATCACCCGTCACGGAACCTGCTGAAAATGCCGGATATACCTTGAAAAACATCCAGATATTTGCAGACAATGACCCGGAAGCCCTGGAAAAGATTATCCAGTCGTTCGTCACCTCCACGGAACAAAACCTCGGTCTGCTCCGACAATACCTGCAGGACAAGCACTACGAAAACATCTCGCAGTTGGCACACAAAATGCTGCCGATGTTCCGGCAACTGGAAGCCTCTCTTGTTGTCGAAGCATTAGAAAAACTGGAACATCCGGACAAAGCGGATTTGACTCCGGAAACGATAAACACCCTCGTCACCGAGGTCATCGAAGAAGTAGAGCGATTGCTGAAACTTATTCAATAGAATAAAGTTTCATTTTATTGTACAATGTCTTCCGGTCTATTTTCAACAACCGGGCCGCTTCGCTTTTGTTGTTATGGCATTGCGCCAACGCTTCGCGAATCAGGTCGACCTCATTCCTTTCCCGCTTCAAAGCCAGGTCGGTTTCCTCCGGAACGGCTGCGGGATGGGCCAATTCTACCGGGATATGCTCCACCGAAATAAAATCGGACGGACACAACAAAGTCGCCCTTTTCACGACATTCCGCATTTCCCGCAGGTTACCGGGCCAGGCATATTCCCGGAAGATTTTCATCACCTCCTCCTCGAATCCAATAATCTCCTTGTTCAATTCCTCGTTTGAAGCGGCAAGAAAATAGTTGGCGAATACCGGTATATCCTCCCGGCGATTGCGCAAACTCAACGCCTGCAAAGAAAATTCATTCAGCCGGTGATAAAGGTCCTCCCGGAAACTTCCCTCGGCAACCGCCTTTTTCAGATTTTCATTCGTGGCGGAAATGATCCGGACATCAAACGCTATCTCCTTGTCGCTCCCGACAGGCTTCACCTTGCGTTCCTCCAAAGCCCGCAACAACTGGACCTGCACCTCATACCCCAGGTTGCCGATTTCATCCAGGAATATCGTTCCTCCGGAAGCCTGTACGAAATAACCGGTCTTGTCATTCACCGCCCCGGTAAAAGCTCCTTTGATGTGTCCAAAAAATTCACTGGCGGCCAAGTCCTTGGGAATGGCTCCGCAATCCACCGCAACAAAAGGTGCATCTTTCCGCTGACTTCGATCGTGAATCAACCGGGCGATGTATTCCTTTCCGGAACCGCTTTCACCGGAAATCAGCACCGTCATCATCGTGGGCGCAACCAGACCGATGTATTCAAACAATTTATTGGCTTCCTGGCTGGTACCTTTGATATAAGGCACCGAACGGACTTCCTTGTCGCCTTTTTTACCTTCCGGTCGCCCCTTCTGTCCCAAAGCCTCCTGAATCTTTTTCAAAATCTCGTCCGGGATAATCGGCTTTGCCACGTAATCAAACGCTCCCAGCTTCATCGCCTGTACCGCCGTATGAATATCCGCATATCCGGTCATCAGAATCACCTGGACATCGGGAGTAGCCGCCTTTATCTTTTTCAACAAATACATACCATCCTCGTCCGGCAGACGCAAATCCGTCAGCACGATATCGTATCCGGTTCCTTTTGCCTTAGCCAAAGCCTCCTTGCAGGAAAAAGATTCATCCACCTGAAATCCCCGCTTGGTCAGCCACGTCTTCAACATCAGACAAAAAGTCGTATCGTCATCAACCAATAAAATCCTCGCCATACGCATCTACGCTTAAAATCAATCAACCACGGAATGGTCCCCGGACAACCTTATGGCAATCCTTCCCGTTAATACAAGGCGAAGTTAAAAAATATAACTATGCAAAACCCATATTATTCAAAAACATTTGTAACTTGCCCGATATTTAACCCCTGTAAACAAATGAAACAACCGCTCCGCCTGTTGGCTCTACTGGGCTTATTCAGCCTATTGTCCGCCTGTACCAAAGACGACATCCGTCCGGAGGACGATTCCAACCTTCCCCTCAACGAGCGGATGAACAAATTCATCGAAAGCCAGATGAAAGACATTTATTTCTGGGCGGAAAAAGTCAAAAACACGAAAGTGAGCCGGAACCAGGAGCCGGAAGAGTTTCTAAAGGCCATCCGATACAGCGAGGATTTATGGTCGTCATTGGAAGAAAACGACACGGAAACCCGTTCTTCCCTGGACGGCAAGGTAAAAACTTTCGGCTACCAAATCCAATTCTATCAAATCAACGACTCCCTGGTGGGCGGAATGATTCAATACGTTTACAAGGGAAGCCCCGCCGAGAAAGCCGGACTGATGCGCGGTGATATGATTCTTGCCAACAACGGCGAATTGCTGAACCTCAACAATTACACCCGAATCCTGACGGACGAGCAAGTTGTTCTGAAAACCTGCCTTCTCTATCAGGACACGTTGTTCATTTCAAAGCAAGAATATGCGCTGTCCCAGGAAGTGTTGGAGCAAGACCCGGTTTTATTGGATACCGTGCTGTCTGTCGGGAACAAGAAAATCGGCTACCTGGTCTATTGCCAGTTCTTCGACGACCACTCCACCAGCCTTCCCCGTTTAAGCCAGGCCATCGGACGGATGAAAACCGCAGCCATCGACGAATTTATTCTGGACTTGCGCTATAATCCCGGAGGCGCGGAAACGGCTGCACGGCACTTGGGCAGTCTGCTGGCTCCCGCCAACAACGTCCGCAACGAGGACATCCTGATTCGCAAACAATGGAATCCCACCTACCAACGGAAATATTTCAGCGAACAATCGCTCACCCGCTTCGATTCCGAGGTGCTGGCGGACAACCTGGACCTGCGACGAATCTACATCCTGACCGGAGGAAATACCGCCTCGGCATCGGAAGTGGTCATTTCGGGACTCCGCCCCTACCTGTCCGAAATGATTCTGATTGGTTCCGAAACTTATGGAAAATATGTGGGTATGAGCCAAATCATCCCTCCCTCGGACTTGCAGAAATGGACATTTTGGCCCGTCACTTTCGCCTATACCAATGCAAACGGGGAGAGTGTCAAGGGAGGCATCGCCGCCACTTACACGATTCCGGAATACAGCAATTTCCTGCCCCCTTTCGGAGATCTGAGAGACCCGTTGTTAGGGAAAGCGTTGGAATTAATCGGTGGCAACCAACCGGTCATTGCCAGTCGAAGCCTCCCGGCTCCGGCAATTTCTTGGAAGCCCCTCAAAAGTGCGACAAGGCCTCTCTTGCTCTGTCAATAGCGCGTTTCATTAAAATAAAATAATTTTAACTTGAAAATCGTTACGCAAACGTTGTCGTTTTCGTATTTTTTATATATATTTGCAATCGCTATCGTAAAGGCGTGATAAACCAATACCTACTTACTATACACAAACTTGAGAATGAACTGCCCTTCGGGGCAGTTTTTTTTGCCATCTCCAAACCTGACGCTTCCTCTGTCCGTAAATACCATACGCCTGC
>CAYNXE010000002.1:10097-20194 GCA_964400995.1 uncultured Odoribacter sp. | reverse complement strand
TTTTTGCCATCTCCAAACCTGACGCTTCCTCTGTCCGTAAATACCATACGCCTGCCAACGACACAAGGCACATCAAGGCGGGGAAAAGGTATATTAAAGAATGTTGAAGAGTAGAAAAAGTATATTAAAGAACATTGGAGGGTAGAAAATAGTAGAAATGGGTATGTTAAGGTATATTGGAATCATTCTTTTAGGAGCGTTCTGTTATTCGGGACAGGGGAAGCAACAAGTGACCAACATCAAAGGCTCGGGATACATCCTGACGCAGCAACGTGAAACCGGCTTTTTCAACAGCATCGAGGTATCCCGCAACATATCCGTTTACATCGTGCAAGGAACATTCCAGCCCTTGACGGTCGAAGCCGACAACAACCTGTTCCATTACATCAAAACCGTGGTCCGCAATCAAACGCTCAAAATCTACATACCGGACACGGTCAATATCGTGAAATTCACCCATATGAACGTCTTAATCAGTATGCCGGAAATCAGCACCCTGCAAGCCAGCCAGCAATCCCTGATAGAAGCCGCGCCGCAGGTATGGAAAACCGAGAACGTGCAATTGCGGGCAAATACAGGAAGCCGCATCCGGCTTGCCGTCCAAACATCGGACATAAAAGTTTCCGCCAAAACATCGGCAATCGTCGAACTAAAAGGGAACGCCCGCACGATGGAAGCGGAATTGAAAACCGCCTCCCTGATGTATGCCCGCAACTTCAAGACGGAGGAAACGGATATAGAACTGGCGACAGGAGCAAAAGCCGAAATCCAAGTAAATGATAAAATAGCGTATAGTTTATACGGAAGTTCCAAATTAACGTACAAAGGAAATCCGGAAGTAACAAAAAATTCGATAAATTCCGGAAGTAAAGTGATTCACGACAAATAAAAATTATTTTATATACAAAGCAGTTCCGATTAATGGTGTATATGGCTTAAAAATCACCGACTTTCCAAAAGTACTCTACAAATCCTTTGATATTTTGTTAAATTTAGTATATGTTTGCGAAATAAATTGGCTTCGTATGCGAAAATTCCTGTATTGTATGATGTTATTGGGGGCAATGACAACATCATACAATTTTTATAATAACTTGTGTGCTTGCCCGTTAAAAGGGTCGGCAACATTACACCAGCCAGACAAGGAGTCCCATCAATTAAAAGACAGCCTCCACATAGCAATTAGCCGGAACAATATTCCGGAGATAGAAAGGATGTTCAACGAGGCCGAAACAGAACGGCTTTTGCTCAAAACCAAAAATGACACACTAAGTCTCTGCCTTTCCATTACCTTCGTTCTGTTCATTGCCTCCGTCATCGTGCTATTCCTCCACCTCCGCCGCAAAAAAAAGAAAACGGAATACAGCCACCTGACGGAAACGATAAAACACTCCCAATGGGGATTCCTGGTCACCAAAGAATTTATCGCGGAGAACCGCATCGCCTACGACGAACTGGAACGTATGCTGAACCGGGCAAAAGGGCTAAACGACATCAATACGGAGTTTTACAACAAATTCCACAACGTTCTCACGCAACAACAAGCCAATTATTCCGGACGCCTGCTCAACCACTTGAGTAGCTCCAACGGAAGTTTCGAGACCAAATTCCAGCAACAATTTCCGGATTTAAGTAACGACGACTTTTTGTTGGCGACTATGATTCACCACCAGTGGAAAATATCAGATATGGCAGGCATTCTGCACATCTCCCAAGACGCAGTCAGAAAACGAAAAATGCGACTGTGCAACAAACTTTCGGCACTCCTGAAAAAAGAACTCGACCTGGACAAGTACCTGACAAACTTTTAAACATTTTTCCAAAAGACGACACGCCAACCGATTTGCGTGTTCCCCCTACTGAAAGCATTGTCCACCATTTATCATTCAGACAACAAACTAATCACCAATCATTTAACCGGACTCGGTTTTTATATTTGTCCCCTCCATTGTCCACGAGCAAAATTAGCTGGCAACCCATCATTCCCCTAAATTTGTTTCAAAATCACCCAGACACCAAACGATTCAAAATAACGCCCGTAAAATAAGCGGTACAGATTGGTAAAGAGTCTTCTTTCTGGAGAACAAACATAGCTATGCAAAGTTTCTCACCAAGCTTTTTTCTCTTTGTAGCTATGCGTTCTCCAGTTTTTTATTTCCGCTTCTTCGATTCTATCATTCAAAAGACCATAAACGACGAACGCCCGAAATCTATTTCTTCCGGGCGTTCGTTCTTTTCACTCGCTTTCCGGACAATCGGAAAGCACGAATCATTCAATGTTATTTCACGTGATACACTTTGCTGACGATTTTCCAATCCGTACCGTCTTTCACCAAAGTAAACATATCAGAAAAACGGGCATCACCGAACTGCGATTCAATCCGCACCATTGCCACATCGCCTGCCACTTGACAAGCTGAAATTTCATACGATGCGGGATGTGCGCCGGTGGTATCATAGTAATCGAAAAGCGCCTTGATTGGAACGGAAACAAGTTTGCCGTTTTCCGTGTACGACATCGTTGCGGTCGAAGCAAAAGCAGGTACCGCCACTTTGCTGTCGCCCTTGACCGCGGCAGCCACATAAAGGTCCAGCGCTTTCCGGATGCCGGACAATTGCTCTGGTGATGCCTTGCAGCAAACGGTGTTGTCACATTTGTTTCCGGTCGTGGTCGCCGTCCTGTTATCACATTTGGAGCCTCCGCAGCAAGAAGATGCGACCAATAAGATTGCGGCGAAAGCGAATGTCTGTATTCTTTTCATCATTTCAATATTTATCCTGAATAAAGTGAGTACGTTGGCGAGGTTCATATTGAGGACGCTTCTTTCCCTCAAGCGCCTGGAGCATCCACGCCATATTTTCCCCAAGCGTGCGCATCGTCTGCAAGCCTTCCTTGTCCTTGCGGACATCCTCGGGCGTGAAACCGTGGACGGAATTCCAGTATTGCGAGGAAACCACCGGCATATTGCAAATGGTGAAATACTGATTGAGCTGTTCGAAAGTGGCAGAGGCTCCCCCGCGACGGCAAGACACAACCGATGCGCCGAGTTTGCCTGCCATTTCCCCTTCCTTGCAGAAGAACAAACGCTGGCAAAACGAGGTGATCTGTCCGGTCGGCTGACTATAGTACACCGGCGAACCGAGTACGATGGCATCAAATTCCGCCAGACGCAACTGAATTTCCCTGACCGCATCGTCCCGGAAACAATGCCCGGTTTCAAAACATTTCATACAGGCAATGCAACCTGCCACCGGTTGGTTGCCGAGATAAAGCAATTCGGTTTCTATTCCGTGTTGCTGGAGCGTCTGCGCCACCTCATTCAGAGCGGTGAATGTACATCCGTTCTTGTTCGGACTACCATTGATAAGCAATACTTTCATACGTCAGAATTTTTCAGCCAGCGCGGCCGCCTGTGCGCAACCGTCGGTTTTGTTTATATCGCCTTCAACAAACACTCCGGGGACAAGTACTTCGCCCACCATATCCCATTTCAGCAATGCCGCAGAACGCTCTATCGGCATTTTCACGCCGTCCATAACCGACACTTCGTGTTCCTCGCAACAGCAGATAAGTCCGCATTTTTTCCCGGCAACGTCCTTTTGAGCCACGCAGAACGAGAACACTCGGTCTATCACCCCTTTGATTTGCGCCGGAATGGAATACCAATACACGGGCATCGCATAAACAATGGCATCGGCATCCAGGATATGAGGAGCGATGAGATTGAAATCATCGTCAAACGAACAGGCTTTGCCCGTCTTGAAGCAAGTCATACAAGCGTGGCATCCGCCAATCTTCATCATCGCGGCATCGAAACGCACCACCTCGTGTCCTTTGGCTTCCGCCGCTTTCACAAAGGCATCGACCATTGCGAACGTATTGCCGTTCTTGCGCGGACTGCCGGTTATTAGCGTTATCTTCATTTCTTTATGGTATTAGAGTTCTGATTATACGCTTTGGCTACACACTTCCATTCGCCGTTGAGTTTGAGAAGCAAAAGGAAATCGGTAAAATCAATCCGTCCGCCCCATTTCTCTTCAAGTACCCGGACCACTGCCACCGTTTCCTCTACGGCAAGCACGTCGACACGAGCTTTGAAATTTTCTCCGGCTCCGACCGTGTCCACATTGTGATAAAACTGATTGATGGAACCGTGTTCCAATACCCCGTCAAGCATACCGAACAAGACGGCATCTTCGGTAAATAAAGTCTTGGCATACTCGCTGTTGCCCTCGGCAACGCTCTTTACGAATTTCATCGCAGCCTCTTCCACTGCTGCGTATTCCTTTATCTCGTCTCTCATATCCGTTAAATTTTAGTTTGTTTTCTGAAGACAAAGTTATGATAGTATTCTCTCCGAATCAAGTACCGAAAAAAGATTCATATACCGAAAAATTTTTCGGTATGCTGATATTCAACAATATTCCCTAACTTTGCATCAAAAGAAATTGGATATGCCCTACGAGAAGAAAATACCCGTCGATCTCGACTGCCCGCTGCGCCTGACGATGAGCCTCATCGAATCGAAATGGAAATCGTGCATACTTGATGAATTGCGTTCAGGCGACACGATGCGCCCCAGCGAGATACACAAGTGCCTGCCGGAAGCGGCTCCCCGGGTGCTTGACATCCAGCTCAAAGAAATGGTGGAAGACGGACTTGTCGCCAAAACGATTTTCCCCGAACTGCCGCCACGTTCCGAATACCAAATCACCGAGCTCGGCAAATCGCTCCTGCCCATCATCGACTCTATGCTCCAATGGGGCGAAGAGCACTTTGAAATCTTCGAGAAGAAATACGGCAACAAATAGCTATGGAAAGGAAAATGCGAAGATTCAAACAAATGCTTCCCGCCGAAGAAGCCAAAAATATTCTGCACCAAGCGACGAATGGCGTATTGTCCTTAATCGACCGGGACGGAGAACCTTACGGCGTACCGTTGAGTTTTGCGTATGACGGCACAGACACGCTCTATTTTCACAGTGCATGCGCAGGACACAAAATCGAATGTATGTCGGCCAACAACCGGGCTTCATTCTGCATTGTCGCCAAAGATGAAATCGTCCCGGAGGAATTTACCTCGTATTTTCGGAGCGTGATTGCCAACGGCAAACTGGAGATAGCGACGGACACCGCTGAAATCCTCAAGGGCTTGCGTCTGCTATGCGACAAATACAGTCCCGGACTGGACGCCTCCGCCGAAATCAACAAATGCCTGGAACACGTCCTCGTGTTCAAACTCCAAATAGAAACCCTGACCGGCAAAGAAGCAATCGAACTGACCCGCAATCGCTGAGAAGAAGACGCCATTCGATTACAAGCGGAAGGACAGGATGACTTACTTATTCCTGATGTATTTGAAGACGAAATACTCTGAAAAAGCCACACTTTTAAAAATTCAACTTTAAAGTTGAATTTTCAGGACAAAATCAACTCAAAATCCAAAACAAAGCACTATCTTTGCCATAAGAAATCCGACACGATGGCATCTCAAGAAGAAGTCGCACTATTCCTTAAACAATTTCATCAGAAATTAGCGATATACAACATCGTGTTCCGCGATGACCGGGGGAAAAATTTGTCCACGCTGGCATTGCTCGATATACCTGCTGCCGCACGCATCAAGGTCATCGAAGAAATTACGACGGAAGATTACAGCGAAGGACCTATCAGCGACACCCTTAACCAGATCAACGAAATGTGGGTGTTTGGAAAGGAGATACGAAAACACGAAATATACATCAAGATTTCATTAGGCTATCCCAATTGTTCCACAATATGTATATCCTTTCACGTTGCGGAACACCCGATGAACTATCCGTATAAACAAGAAACGAAAACAAAGGACAGAAAAGGAGGCAAGATATGATAAGTCCGTTTACCGGCGGCAATGCCACATTGAAATACGAAAAACGTGAGTTGACCTATCGCAAGGAAACTTATTCCTACATCGCGCAATTCTACGAGGACGATGAAACGCACGACCAATTCACCACGACAGAAATGGACGAGGCGAACATCGCACAGGTGTATAACCAATACAGGGCAAAACATTCCATTCCGTTCACGGATGAAATCATCGCATTAAGGAAAACTTACGGACTGTCCGCATTAAAAATGTCCGCCATTCTCGGATTCGGCGACAACCAATACCGTCAATACGAAGAAGGGTACATTCCTGCGGAAAGCAACGGAAAGATACTAAAGGCGTGCCTGAATCCCCATACATTCGAGGTATTTGTCAACAATTCCAGGCAACAATTGACAGCAAAAGAATACGACAAAATCATCGCCAAAGTCGAAAGCGAAAAACTCCGGCAGGACAATACGGACGGACGGCAATGCCTGATTTTCGGCAAAACGGGACGGTGTGCCGAGAACGGTTTTGCTCCGCAATCCATACAAAGACTGCAAAACATCATCCTGTATTTCATAGACAAATGCGGAGGAACATTCAACACCAAGATGAACAAGCTGCTGTTCTATGCGGATTTCTTTCACTATCGCCAACACGGTCAAGCCTTGACAGGTATGGCATACCGTGCCATACAATATGGACCGGTACCCGTACGTTGGGACCGGGTGTACAGCCTGCTTGACGATGTCGAACAAGAACTGATTGAACTCAAATCCGGAGACAGCGGAACACGGCTTACTTCCACCCAAAAACCGGATTTGTCGGCATTCTCCCCGAAAGAGCTGGCTACCCTGGAAACAATTGCCGAACGCTTTCGCAACGTATCCGCCAGGGAAATTTCAGAGATGAGCCACAAAGAAAAGGCGTGGGAACAATTCATCGGCACTTCCCAAACCATTGAATTCTGCTCGGCATTCTCTCTGGTTGTCGTCTGAAACCTTACTCCGCCAATTTTCCGATGGCTTTCAGGTAGGCGGATTCACCGATGTGGAGCAGGGCTTTGGCATCTATCCACTGGCTCCACGCTTCCTGCCATTGTGCCTGTGCTTCCAGCAAGGCGGTCAGATTTTCCATACCGACTTGATACTGGTCGGTGCTGACTTTCAGGTTTTCCCGGGCTTGCGACAAGGCATTCCGAGCCATTTCCACCCGGGTCTGCGCATCCTTCAAGCCGAAACGGGAAGAGGCAATCTCCAAATGCATCAGTTCTGCGGATTTCTCCAGGTTCAGACGGCTGACCTCCTCGTCCATACGGGCGGAACGCACCTTGTTCCTGCCTTCGCCCCAATGAAATACCGGAATCTTGACGGCAGCCATTGCCATAAAGGCGGCACCGGCTTCGTCATCGCCGTTCAGTTTCAATCCTCCCGAATAACCGTAGCTGGCGGAAACGCCCACCTGGGGCAGAAAATCCGCACGGTTCAATGCCACCTGCCGTTCCTTCAAATCCACTTCGTGCACCAGCATATTGTAATCCGGACGTTGTGAAACGGCACTGTCCAGCGACCAGATTTTCGGAGCAACCGTTTCGGTCAGGGAATCCCGCAAATTCACATCGGTCTGCAAATCCAAGCCGACAAGCCGGCACAGGTCCATACGTGCCAGCACCTGACCGTTCTGCGCCTTCTGCAACATCAGCTCCGCCTCGTTGTAACGCACCTGTGCCTTCAATACGTCATTGGAAGTCGTCATACCCACCGCCTCGGCATCCTTCAAGTTCTTCAACAACTCGTGAAGCACCTCCCGGTATTTCGTCGCCGCCAATACCTGCTCCTTCACCCTCAACAATTGCCAATACGCCTGTTCCGTTTCCAACAACACTTCCGAGCGGTTATAACGGACGTTCTCCGTTGCAATGTCCTCAGCCGATTTCGCCATCCGGTGAGCCGTCCTGACTTTTCCGCCCATATAAACCGGCTGCTCCAGTTGAATCCCTGCCGAATACACGCCCCGCAGACTCAACCGCAACTTGATGTCAGGCAAAAAGGCATACAGGTTAAACACCGGATTGCCGTCCGCGCCGACGACCGGACGCTGCGTTTCGGGGTCAATCATCACATCGGGCTCCAGCTTCCCGTCCGCTCCGGGCTTATAAGCCGGCAAATACCCTCCTTTCAGTTTATAATCATACCTTTTGTGATTGTACAATCCCCAGCCGACCACCGAGATATTCGGCAAATAATTCGCCCTGTACATTTTCACCTCATAAGCGGCTTGCCGTTGCTGCCTGTCCGCAATCCCTATCTCTTTGCTATTCTCCAGCGCCATTTTCCGGCACGTCGGGAGATTCAATTCCACCTGTGCCGAAACGGCAACCGGCAAAAGGAGGAATAACCCTATTCCTATTTTCATATCATTCGTCTTTATCATTTTCCGTATTTCATTGCCTGCCGTATTCCTCAACCGACTGCGGGACCGCTTTCTTCTCCCTGTCCGGATGAGGGATATGGAAAAAGAGGGAATACAGAATCGGCAAAATCACCAGCGTGATGACCGTCCCGATAAACAGCCCGCCCATAATGGTCACCGCCAACGACCCGAACATATCGTCATTAATCAAGGGAATCATCCCCAGAATCGTCGTCATTGCCGCCAGGAAGACCGGTCTCAAACGGGAAGTCGACGCATCCACCAGAGCAAGGAAACGGTCCTTGCCGGAGCGAATCTGGACATCCACCTCATCCACCAGCACGACCCCGTTTTTAATCATCATCCCCACCAAGCCCAAGGCACCGACAATGGCGACAAACCCGAACTCCTTGTTTGCCAACAGCATACCGGCAACCACTCCGGTCACTGCCAACGGCAGACACAACAAAATCATCAACGGTTTGCGGAAATCCTTGAACAAGGCAATCAATATCGCCAGAATGATGACAATGGCTATCGGCACATTCTTGAACAGATACGATTCCGACTGGGTGCTTGCCAGGTATTCTCCCTGCCATTCCGTCTTGTAGCCCGGCGGAATCTGGAGGGCATTGATTTTGGGCAAAATGCTGTTTCTGACCTCATTGGCGGTAAAGCCGGGAGCATTATTGCATTGAGCGGAAATGGAACGCTGACCGTTGTAACGCCGAACCAAAGGCACCTCCCAGCCCACGCCGATTCCGGAACTCGCCTGATTTAGCGGCACGGAACCGATGACCTGCTTCAACACCTGGTCCTCGCTAACCATTCCGGTCATCAACTCTTTTACCGTCTCCAGACCGAGACCGTTCACCGAAGGCACCAGACTCCATACCGGCACATTGCCCAGTTGGTCGGGACGTTCCCCGGAGGCATTCACGCTCTTCAGATAAATCGGCAAAGCGTGATCGCCCTCATAATAGGAACCGACAGGCAATCCGTCCGTCGCCGCCAGCAACGCCAGTCCCACATCCTCCCTCGACAGCCCCGCATCCCGGGCAATGGCTTGCCGGTATTTCACATCCATCACCGGAGTTTCGGGTCCCCAATTGTTCGTCACCAGGATAGCGGTGGAATCGGCTTTCATAATCTCCTCCACCTGTGCGCATAACTGTTTCAGCACCGCCGGGTCGGGTCCCGAAATCATAAACTGAACCGGAAAATCCATATACATCAAATTATACCGCTTTATCCTGACGTAAGCCTGCGGATAATGGGAAGAAAGATAAGCCTGCAAGACAGGCAGGCTGTCCACCAGCGTCTCCGGCGAAGTGAAATCGACAATCAATTCCCCGTAACTCAAAGCCGGTTCCGCCACGGTACGCACCAGGTTGTAACGGGACGGTGTTCCCCCCAGGCTAGTGGTCACCGCCGTAATCTCCGGACGTCCCATCAGATACCGCTCCATTGCCGCCAAATCCGACTTCACCGTCTCGGGATTCGTCCCGTAAGGCATCTGGTATTCGATATAAAGCTGGTTATAACTCAAATCCGGGAAGAATCCCTGCCGGATAAAGCGATAACCGTACACGCTGACAAGCAACAGAAGAACGGTCGCCACGACAAATCCCCAGCGGTGATAAACCGAAAATTTCAGGAAACGCTGATATTGGCGGTAAATCCGCCCGTCAAACGGATTGCTCTCTTCTCCGGACTTCACCGGTTGTGCCCGGAAAGCCCGGTCGGCTTGAATCGGCACATAAGCCAATGCCAGCACCCAGCTCAGCCACAAAGAAACCGCCAGCACGATAAACAAATCCCGGACATATT
>CAYNXE010000002.1:0-9997 GCA_964400995.1 uncultured Odoribacter sp. | reverse complement strand
ACCCAGCTCAGCCACAAAGAAACCGCCAGCACGATAAACAAATCCCGGACATATTCCCCCGTCGTATCCGGCGACATAAAAATCGGCAAGAAAGTCAAGATGCCGATGGTTGTCGCTCCCAGCAACGCCCAGGCAGTCTTTTTCGTGATATTGACCAAGGCGTCGGGCTTCGGTATGCCCCGTTTCAAATCGACCATAATGCCGTCCGTAATCACAATGGCATTGTCCACCAGCATCCCCATAGCCACGATGAAAGAAGCCAGAGAAACGCGCTGCAACGTGCCGTGCATCATCTGCAGGATGACGAAAGACCCCAGGACGACCACGACCAAGCCGACTCCGATGATGTAACCGCTCCGGAATCCCATCGCCAGCATCACCACGACAATCACAATCAGCACGGATTCTATCAGATTGACCATAAACACGCTGATTGCGCTCTGCACTCGGGCGGGTTGAAAAAACACCTTCTCAAAATCAATGCCTGCCGGAATAATCGTCTGTTTCAGCTCTGCCAGTTTCCGGTCGACAATCTTTCCCAACTGGATGATGTTTCCCCCTTTTTCCATAGCAATGGAAATGGCAATGGCGGGCAAGGTGTCATACAGCACTCCTTCCCGTTGCGGTTCGACATAGCCTTTGGTTACGACTGCCACATCCCCCAATCGAATATGGTCCTCTTCGTGCCCTCGAATCAGCAAATCCCGAATATCCTGAATGTTGTTGAAATCCCCGTCAACTCCCACGCGAACCCTCTTTTCTCCGCTGTCGTAATAACCGGAATACACCGTTGCATTCTGTCCTTTCAGCGTGAGGATAATCTCGGCGGGATGAACCCCCAGATTCGCCATTTTCGCCTCCTGGATGTCAATGTTTATGCAGGACTGCCGTTCTCCGTAAATGTCCACGCTGCTCACGCCGTCAATATCCAGAACGGTACGCCTGACCAACTGGGCGTAATCCATCATCTCCTGATAACCGAACCCGTCCGAAGTCATCGCATAAAACATACCGTACACATCCCCGAAATCATCGAACACCATAGACGGCTGCGCTCCCTCCGGCAACTGGCTCTGGACGTTGGCAACCTTCCGGCGCAGGATGTCCCAGTTCTGCTGCAATTCGGCAGCGGGCACGGTGCTTCCCAGTTCCACCAGGATATAAGAAACGTCGTTCATCGACCGGGACTCCACGTGGTCCAGGTCGCCCATCGAACGGATTGACTTCTCCAGGACATCGGTCACTTCAAGTTCCACCTGCCAGGCAGATGCGCCCGGATAAGCCGTGACCACCATCGCCTGCTTCACCGTAATGGCAGGGTCTTCCAATTTGCTCATCGTAAAAAACGCATACACGCCTCCGACGACCAGCACAAAGACGAAAAAGTACACCAAAGCCTTGTTCCGCAAGGCATATTCTGTAAAATTCATAGCATTTCGAGTTTGTTCACAACAATTGACCGACATTGGAAGCAGGAACCGGAGGCAGAGGCCGCACCTTCTGCCCGTCCTTCAAGTGATGGACGCCTGCGGAAACCACGACTTGTCCCGGCTGCAAATCGGATTTCACCAGCGCGAAACCGTCCTTATGGATTTGTTCCACTTGAACCTCCCGTTTCTGAATCGCCCGGTTTTGTTCATCGAACAGCCATACATACGACTTGCCTTCCTGTTGAAACAAGGCGGAAACCGGAAGCATCGCAAGACCTCCCGCCCCCGGACGGAAGCCGATGGTCACCGTGACGCTCATACCTGCCGCCAGCCTCTTCACTGCATCCTGTTTCAAGCGAAAACGGACATTGAACAACTGATTGTAATTGGCTCCCTGGCTCACATCTATCAGCTCCAGCGGCAACTGCACTCCGGGGAAGGCATCCGCAACAGCATAAAAACCGGAAAAATCCTCCCGGCGGATAAAATCACTTGCCGGTATGTCCACATCCACCTCGAAATAACGGTCGTTTATCATCGACAACACCGGCGTACCCTGATTGACAATCTCGGGCGCACTGAAATACTTGTTTTGGACATACCCGTCAAAAGGCGCTTTCAGGCGGGTATCGTCCAGCGCATTCCGGTTGGCGTGATACAACGCCGTCACCCTTTTTTTGGCGGCTACCGCCTTGTCGTACTCATTGACCGACACGCTTCCCCGTTGATACAATTCGATAATCCGGTCCGCCTCCCCTTTCACCTGCTCGTACTCGGCGGCGGTAGCGTCATATTGCAACTGGTAGTCGCGGGGGTCCAATTCCGCCAGCAAGTATCCCTTTTTCACCTGCTGTCCTTCGCTGACATACACCTTTTTCAAGGGTCCGGCAACCCGGAAAGCGAGTTTCACGTCCTCGGCAGCCTTGACCTTTCCCGGATAAGTGACAGACGATTCTCCGCCATACGCCGCCACTTCGGCGGTTTTGACCAGTTGCGGAATACTCTGGACCGACGGCAATTTCCGGCAACCGCCGCTTCCCAGCATCAGCAACACGGCAATGCCCGTCCATACTATCTTTTTACGACTTTTCATTTCCTTTCTCATATCATTTTAACTTTTTGAATTTTTTCCGCCAAGTCTTAATATATACTTAAAAGAGAGAACACTTGTTTCAAAGAAGATGCGAATTTTTGCAGGGAAAAATAGCCCAATGAATCTGATACCAAAGTTTGATATTGATATGGTACTTTTAACTATATTTGTCAAAGAGAAAAAAGCAATTACAGTATTTCATACTGACCGAGAGAATTATGCCCGAAAAAAAGAAACAGGAACTAAAGGAGCGACCTCCTATAGTTGCTGCTTATCTGCGGGTGAGCACAGATAAGCAGACCATTCTGAATCAAAAAAGCGAAATCATAAATTTCTGTCGCCGGCAGGAATTGAAAATCACGACCTGGTGCACGGAGACCGTCAGCGGCACCAAAAAGGAAAGCGAAAGGGAACTGGGCAGCCTGCTTAAAAAATTACAATGCGGAGACTATTTGATCATCACCGAAGTGTCACGGCTCAGCCGCAAGATGATGAACATTATGAACATCATTCATCAGTCGATTGAAAAGGGCATCACCGTTTACAGCATCAAGGAAGGTTATAAATTCGACTCGTCCATCAACAGCCAAGTCTTGGCTTTTGCCTTCGGGCTGTGCGCGGAAATCGAACGCACCCTGATTTCCCAACGCACCCGCGAAGCCCTCGCCCGCCGCAGGGCACAGGGAATGAAGCTGGGACGCCCCAAAGGAAGCCTGCGCGCCGGGAAACTGTTCCAGCATAAAAAGGAGATTTCGGATATGCGTATGGAAGGCCTGTCCTTCCAGAAAATCGCTGAACACTACAACGTCTCTCCGGAAACCGTCCGCCTGTTCTGCCTCAAAATCTCCGTCAAAAAAACGAAGAAATAACTACCGTTTTTTCAACTGAAATCCATACAACACGCAAGCCAGCACAAAATACACCGCCGCCAAAATCCAAAGAGCGGCATATTCCGGAAGCACATCCCTCAACGTCGCCCCCATATTGTTCATCTTGACAAAACCGTCGATACCGTGAGTGGACGGGAAAATCTTGGAGAAAGTTATCCAATAGCTCGGAATGCCTTCCCTGGGCCACGATATGCCGGAAATGAACATCAACGGGACGGAGGTAAACACGAACAACAGGAAAGGCTGTTCCCTCTCCTTGCTCAAAAAGGAACCCGATATAGCAAAAAACGTACAGGCAAGCAGGAAAGGAAACAAAAACAGCATCACTTCCGCCTTGCAGGCAATCTGGGTAAGGTTGAACATCCGGGGCACGATGAAAAGCACCCAATAAGCCATCACGAAATAAACCAGCAGATAAAGACAGGCTTTCCCCGTCACGATGCACCAGGGACGGCGATAATGCCGGTTCGCCGGAATCATCTGCCCGTATCGGTTCCGGTCGCGAGCCGTGCCGGCAAGCGTAGCGACACCCAACAGCAGAGACTGCTGGATGACCAATATCAGGACGGCAGGCATAATAAAAGAAGCGAAACCGCCCTGGGGGTTGAACAATTTCACCTCGGAAACCGTCACCGGCGAAGCCTTGATACTTTCCTGAACCGGGGAGGCATAATCCATCCCCTGCACCTGAATCTGCTTGCCCATAGCAAGGGATACATCGCTGGAAGCCTGCACCAATGCCTTGTAATTAAGCAAAGCCCCCATATTACAAAACAACGAAACGTGCGCCTGAACACCCCGGTTGATGTCCTTGCTGAAATCCGCCGGAATTTCCAGGATGCCGTAAACCGCTTTCCGGTTCATCAACTCCTTGGCTTCCTCCAAATCCCGGCAATGGGCGACAATATCCACCGAAGGCGTCGCATTCCACATACTCAGAAATTCCCGGCTCAACGGAGTGCGGGCATTGTCAATGACGGCAACCGGCACCTCCCGAACCACTTCCCGGCTGTACACGTAAGTATATACAATCGGATACCCCAGGGTGAGAAAAATAAAAAAGGTAATGACTGCATTGTCCTTGAATACAGCATAAAACTCCCGGCGGAATATGTAAAAAATATCTCTCAACATCTGATTCAATTTTCATTTACGGCAAATACCGGTTTTCGCTCAAATCCGTTTTCAATCTCGGCAAAACCAACACGGGCAGCACAGCGAACACCGCCAGCATCACATAAGGTTGCCACGAAAAACACAAAGGCACGCCGTTCAAAGCCTGGTCCACATACAACAGATAATAGTGGCGCACCGGAAACAAATGACACAACACCTGTATCAACGGGGGCATAGAAGTTGCCGGAAAAGTGAAGCCGCTGACCGAAAAGGACAACACCCCCCACAAGGCACAAGCGCTCAGCGCAAGCCGGTTTCTCCGGGTCAATCCGGTCATAAATACGGCAAACCCTTGGGCGGCAAGCACCAAAAGAACCATCGCCAGGAACATCGGGAAAAAACCGCTGTTCAAAGGGAAAGCCATATAGCCATACAAAACGGAAAGATACAGCAATCCCGTCACGAAAAAGATGACCGTCTGGGGCAACAGCTTGCCCAGCAATGCCACGGACACCGAACCGTTTGCCAGCCTCAGCCATTCATCCGCCGTCCGCTCCTTCAGCTCCTGCCCGATACCGTATGCGGCGGTAAACATAGCGAACATAAACACGAACGCCGGCATCAACACGCTTGCCAAGTAAATGGCATAACTAATCCAGGGATTATTCAGCGGATGCGTATCCACGGAAACAGGCATCAGCTTCGCCTGCAACTGCGGACCGCCCTGTCCCGTCGCCAACAGCAGCGTCTGTTGCACGGCACCGTTTGCCAGCACGGCTTGCAAACGCATATCCTTATAGACCAGGGAAGCGGGCAACAAATAAGTGTCATTGGTATAAAACGAAATCACGGGCTGTCCGGCGGCAGACACCTCTTGCCGGAAATCCCGGGGGATATGAAAGATGCCGTATATCTCCCCCCGCTGCATCGCTTTGCGGGCTTCGGCAAAATCAGCCGTCCGGACAACGACCTCCGTCTGCGCAATCGCATCCAACGAACGGGACAACTGCCGGGACAAAGCCGTGTTGTCCTCATCAACAACGGCAATCGGCAATTTCTCAGGCAATCCCTGCTTCAGCAAATCCGCAAAAAAAACAAAGCAAAACGCCGGAGCCAATAGCATCATAAACCAATAAATCTTTCGTTCGGCAAGCCGCCGAAATTCCCGCTTCATCAACGCCGGCAATTCGTTTATCGAATTCATATTTCCGTTTTATTTTCTTACTTTTTTCAGGACACTCATCCCCGGACGCAAGCCGTCCACTTTTTCCACCGGTCGAGCTTTCACCCGGAACGTCTTCACGTCATATCCGCCGGTGGTCTTCGTTGCTCTCCAGGCGGCATAACTGCCCATATCCTTCAGGTAGGTCACTTTCCACTCCACCTCCTTGTTCCCCAACGCCGGAACAACCGCCTTGAACGTCGATCCCATTTTAAAATCCCCCAACTGGTCTTCCCGGACATTAAAGGAAGCCCACATATTCGACAAGTCAAGGATATCCATTACCGGCGCACCCGTGCCGACCAACTCGCCCACTTTGGGATAGCACTCGGACACCTCGCCGTCAATCGGAGAAACGAGATAAGTCTCCTTCACATAGGCAGCCACCTCCGCAACAGCTCCCTTGGCACGATTCAACTGGGCTTCGGCAGCCTGCTTGTCCTCCCGCTGCGCTCCGTTCTTCGCCATTTCATACTGGGCTTTCGCCGCCTGCTCGGTAGCCTGCATCGCCTTGTAATTGGCTTCCGCCTCATCTTTCTTTTGCGCCGGCACTACCTCGTTTTCGTAAAGTTTCTGCACCCGGTCGAACGTCTTCTTGGCAACCTCCGCAGCCGCTTTCGCTTTCTGCCAGGTCTGATAGGTCATCACAATCTGTTCCGAGCGAGTTCCCCTCTCTGCCTTTTGGTTCAACGCCTCTGCCGCAGCCTCCGCAGCCTCCGCCTGGCTGTATTTTGCCAGCACCTCGGGACTGTCCAGGATAGCGACGGTATCTCCCTGACGCACCCGATCTCCTTCGCCGAACATAAATTTCCCGATTCTGCCAGGCACCTTGCCGGAAACACGTACTTCCGTCGCTTCTGCTTCGCCCTGTATGTATTCGGGAGCCGGCTCCCGGAAGATAAAACCGAACACGGCAACCAGCAATACCAAAACAACGATGCCGGCAAATGTCACTAATTTTCCATTAACTTTTTCCATATCATTTTAAAATAATAGATTACATTTCAGGTTTCTTTATTTTCCCAACACCCCGTAAGCCTTCTGCAAATACACCTCGCACAATTTCATCTCTATCCGGGAATCAATCACGTCCGAATGGGCGGACAGCCAAGCCGTCTGCGCCTCCAGCACATTGGACACGGGAATCGTGCCCTCCTGGAATCCGAGACGGGCGTATTTCAGATTTTCATCGGCTTTCTCCCGATTGGACTCCGCCACCTGCATTTTCCGCGCCGCCTCCTTGATTTTGAACTGCGCCTGGTTCACCTGCAACTCTATCTGCTCCTTGGCTTCCTGCAAGCGAAAGTTCATCATTTCCGTCTCGGCACGGGCGCTGCGGACAGTTTTCCGGGCGGCACCCCAGTGAAAGATGGGAGCTTTCACACCAACACCCACGCTCCACATCCCATCCAATTTTGTACTAATTCCATCAAAAAATGAAGGAGTCATCGCGATGTAATTCGCCGTAAAAGCCACCGTCGGCAAATAAGCGGAACGGGCGATTTTCTCCTTTTCCCGGTAAATATCGGCAGCCAAAGCGAGACTGTTGATTTCCGGACGATTGCCGTACACCTGTTCGATGCCCGGCGCCAAGGTCTCCGAAACCGGCAAAGCATTCAACAGCTCCTCTTTCAAGACATAAACGGTGTCCAGCGGCAAACCGCAAATCCGGTTCAACGCCATCCGGGACAACGCCAGACCGTCCTCCACCCGCAACAACGTCATTTCCGCCTGGTTCAGTTTCACCTTTACCGACAGCATATCCGCCTTGGTGGACATTCCGGTCTCATACATCACCTCGACATCCAGCGTGAATTTTTTCAGGGTCTCCGCAAACTTTTCAGCCAAATTCCGGCGGTTTGCCAGAGAAACAATTTGCCAGTAAGCCTCATCCGTTTCCTGAATGACCTGCTGCAACTCCTGTTCGCGTCCCGCTTCCGCCAATTTCTCGGACAAACCCGCCAATTGGTTGTACGCCCGGATTTTTCCGCCCATATAAACGGGCTGCGTCAATCCGACTTGCAGGAGAGCCGTGTTCCGGTCGTCCACCGTCATCGCCTCCTTCGGCAACAAGGCATAATCCTTCGGCAACGGCTTTCCGTCCGGCGAAAGCATCACCTGGTCCGGACGCAAAGTCCACTTTCCATCGGCACCCACCGTTCCCACCGGCAAATAAGCATCCTCCGAAAGCAAGTTGATTTCCTTCTGATTGCGCATATAGACACCCATAGCATCCACTCCGGGAAGATACTTGGTAAACGCCTCCTGCCGTTTGGCTTTCGCGCTTTTGATCTGCTCGTCCGCCATTTTCAGCTTCTTGTTGTTTTCCAAGGCAAGTCGCCGGCATTCCTCCAGGCTCATCGCCTGCTGGCCCGAAACCGCCAACGCTCCACTCAACCCGAGCAACATTACAATTAGTCTCTTCATTTTATCTCATTCTTTATTTGGTTAAACGCACATTCATTTATACTTTTCGGTATGTATCACCGTCAAAAATCAAGCCCCTGCCGCCAAGGAATACAACTGTTCGTATTGCGACCGGACGGCAGACAAAGCATACGCCGATTCCCGGCGCATAATCAAGTCGTTGATGACTCCCACCCCGATGTTCAGCAGATTTTTCGCCAGCACCGAAGTATCGACATCGTCCCTTAACTCCCCCGCCCGCTTCGCGCCGTGTATCAACTGTTCCAGCTTAGACAGCCGGAGCATCTTCGAGGCAAGCACCACCTCTTTCAATTCCGGAAACACGGCGATGACCTCCACTATCAACGACAGGCACAACACCTCGGGAATCTCCGAACTGAACGTCCGCCCCGTATAATTGTCGATGCCTTCCAGGTTCCGAATCGTCAAATCGACATACTCCCGAAGCGTCGAAATGCGGTCAAATTCCTCGGTCCTCCGCCTATTCTGCAACGCATAATAGGTATGGATTCCCTCCCGCAGCACTTCCTCTTTCCCGGAAAAATGGTAATAGAACGTTCCCCGGGTAATTCCGGCGGAATGCTCTATGTCACTGAGCCGAACCGCCTTGAATCCCTTTTTCAGGAACAAGAGAAACGCCTTTTCGATAATCTGCCGCCTCGTATCATTCATTTTTTATCAACAAATAATATTGCTCGAACTGCATACGCATATCGGAAAACACAAAACGCATATTTTCACTGCCCAGTTCGATGTTCAACATACTCGTCGCCACCGACATCAAATTGCGTGCCAACACCGAAGTGTCCAGCATCGCCTTGATTTCCCCCGTCTGCTTGGCCTTCAATATCATAAACTCCCAACGGGACAAACGCCCCCTGGACAGCTCGTCGATACATTTCCGGTACTCCGGGAAAAGCGGAGCGACCTCCAGAATCAACTGGAAAAAAGCGGCTTCGATGATAAAGAAATCGAACAACTCCTGCAATTTCGCCGCATTCCGCTCCTTGCGCTCCACCACGACACGGATATACTCCTTCAACGACCCCACCTGCAAAAACTCCTCCTCGCTCATTTCGCTGCTCACCGACAAGTATTTCTCAATCCCCGCCTTCAACATCTCCTCCTTGTTCCGAAAATAGTAATAAAAAGCCCCCTTCGTCAAACCGGTAGCCTTTTCCAAATCTTTCAACGAACAAGCCTTGTACCCCTTGTTCAAAAACTGGAAGAAAGATTTGTTTACTATTTCATCCTTCAAATCGAGCATATTTTTATACTTTTCGGTATGCAAAATTATAAAAAACTCTGGAAATGTTGAACAAAAAGGGGGAAAACTCTTTAAGTAATCTATTAATGAGTCACTTACAAAAACAGACGAGGTACAAGGCGTTGTATTCAGGTATATGAAGATATAAACCTCTTGAAATTTTGACAAGTGCATACTTCTACTTTTATTGGATATAATTCATTATATTTGCATTATAAAATCAAGTTATAGCATAAAATCAATAGGATAAAGGCTATTCTGGCGGAAAAAGATAAGAAGACTCAAAATTTGCTAATATTCATATCCCACCACCGTTAGAAAAACAAAGAGCGATTGTTTCTTATCTTGATGAAAAATGCGCCAAGATTGATGATGCGATAGTTGAAAAGATAAAGAGCCCAATAGAGCGTTTAAAAGCACTGAAACGCTCGCTGATAAATGAAGTAATAACAGGCAAGCGTGCCATAAATACCCTCCTATTATGTTGACACCAGAAGAAGTAAAGACTCTTTTGTCAGATATGGAAAGCGATAGAGTCGAGCGTACCACATC
>CAYNXE010000001.1:14623-43742 GCA_964400995.1 uncultured Odoribacter sp. | reverse complement strand
TGTGCGGAATTCAGAAGAACTTGACCTACCACCTTGCCCGGCACACCTTCGCAACGACCATTACTTTGAGCAAAGGTGTGAGTATGGAAAGCGTGAGCAAAATGCTGGGGCACACGAAGATTACCACCACCCAGATTTATGCCCGCATCCTAAATTCCAAAGTGAAGGAGGAAATGAAGTTGGTGGAGACGGCTCTGGAGAAAGGTGAGTGATCTTAGGCTCGGAGGAAACTTCAACTCCTTCGGTAGGCAACTTAAAACAACTGCACTTCAAGACTTAGATATAGGACTTGGGGAGTGCTGTTTAGAGTTGAAATCTTTTACTTTATTTTAATTCACACCGAAATAATACACCTATTACCTAAAAAGATTTTTGAAAATAATATTTAGGCGTGCTTGATTAACGATATGGAATCAGAAAAAGTTGTAGATGTCCGCCGACGATTGCCATGTTATCTATTACGATAGAAGAGCCGCAATAATGCGGCTCTTCTATCGTAATAGATATTTGAGAGATTTTAATTCTTAGGACGGGAGAATTCCATCTTAGCTTCTGAATTAGCATAGTTCCAACCTGCATACCATAAGCCCCAGTTCAAAATCGAGAATTTGACCGGTGATATTGTTCCTGTTACCGGTTTATTTTCATCAGACTTGTCCGCAAATGTACATACATCAGCTATCCGATCTACCGGTGCTATCGAGAATGTCATTGCATCGACGTCAACGGTTACCTTAGCAGTGAAATTCAACATCATTGAGGAGAAATATATATGAAGAGGTATGCTGATTGTATTCTCGTCAATTTTAGTGATGGTAATCTTCTCGGTATCTTCAGTAACGAAACCGTAACCGTAGGGATCTTCGCAAGAGGTGTAGAGTACCCATTCACCGCAAAGGTCATCGATGGTTGCTCCCCAACGGAATATGTCATTACCGGTGTTGATTCCGTCGGAGACACTAATTGTGATGCTTCCTTTACCAGCTCCACCTTCGAATGACGATTGATTGTCGGCTGTTGTCACATTTACGTTCGCCGGAGTTGCGAGACCTGTCGGAACAGTATATGTTCCAGTAGTAGAATCGTAAGCGTAGTCTGTGTCGGAAAGGGTGAGCATGTTGTCTGCATCGACGGTGAAAGTGAGGTCGTAACCCTCTACTCCATACCACGCTTCGATGGTGTAGCTGTTATCATCATAGGCAACGAGAATGCTGGTCCAATCGCTTCCGGAAAGGGCGCTGGTATAAGTTCCGCTTGTTCGCCAAATTTCTTCACGTTCCCGAACAAAGTCGAATTCCAGAATGGCCGGTTCGCTGTCTTTCAGTCCGGGCTGATCGATTAGGGCAATGACGCTGAAAGTGTAGGTTCCCGACTGCATGCCAGCCACCTCTGCGTTGAGCGCACGTGTTTCGCCTGAAGCGATTTCTGTTCCTTCTTCATCTACGAGAGACCATTGATAGCCTGTCGACGAATCGATGTGTTGCCACGAGAAGATCACGGTGTTGAGTTCTCGAGACATTTCCGGCACGGGTGATGCGATCGGTTCGAGATCAGCAGTGCGCGCCGTAAGAATGATCGGCTCTGAAGTTGTGCGGTCGCTTCCGATGGCTGCATAAGCCAACACGGTAAGCGTGTAATCGGTTGACGGCTGCAAATCGGTAAATGTGACTTTGGTTCGGTTGGTGACATCGGTGACTATGATGTCGCCGGTTGCCGTATTGGTAAACTTGTAGGAGTATTGGCATGCGTCAGCTACCTTCCCCCATTCAAAAGTGAGGGTGTAGCATGTTGTATTTTCTATGCTCATCTCTGATTTGTCGAGCGGTGTCGGATTGTTGTCGTCGCTACATCCTACCGCTATCGCCATCGTCAGCGCCAAGCTCAGTAATGTCGTGAATTTGTTTAGTTTCATTGCTTTTCAGTTTATTGGTTTTCTTCCTCATCTCCCTGTTCTTCGCCCGGATCGGCAAATGGATTATAGAACGGGGTAAACTTGATGTAGATATAGTTGTAATTCGCAGTCCCGTCAACATATCGCATATAGTCGATCAGCTGGCTGAATCCTTCGTCTTCGGTAAAGTTGATGTAGGAATAGTCGGAGTCGAATTCGATAAGAGATATGAATGGGAGAGTTCCGTCGGGCGACCATTCGGGATAGGTGTTGTTGGCATCGTCGTGGAGGAACCATCCGTTGTATTCGTAGGAGGCATCGAAATAGTCATGAACGTCGATATAGTTTTTGATTGGCACATAACGGAGATTGCCGGTTCCGGGTTCATTGACGGTAAATACAAAATCGAGTCCTGAGTTGAGGAAGTTGGGGAACTTGAAGTTGTTGGTTCCGTCAAGGATATAGAGCGATGAATTATACAATCTTCCGTATGTATTGTCAAATATTACCTGTACGTCGTCGGCAAGCAGTATCCATGCTCCAGAGATAGTTACGTTCATGGTTATGGCGGCATTGCCGGCTCCGTAGGGCGTAGTCATCTCTTCGGGCAGGCTGAGGCTAATCGCTCCGCTGCTTTTTGAAGGCATGTTCACGATGTCGATGAAGATGGTCTTGGATTGTTCTCCGGCTTCGAATTCAACCGTCTCAGGAACAATGACTTCTTCGGGACATGTCGATGTTATGGCGACGGTTGCGGCTTTTTCGGTTCGCGCGCGGCTTACCGTGACGGGAATCAACCGGCTGTCGTCGGGTTCAACGATAATATCGTATGTACTCAGTGGTTCAAAGAATACGGTCATGGCTTCGGGATTCACGTCGGGACCCGGCTCCCATTTGTTATCGGAGCATGAAGCGACAGCGAGAATTGCAACCGTGGCAAGAGCCTTTGTGTATCTGAATTTCATGTTTTATCAGCTTTATATTATTGAATAGAATCATTATTCGGTCCAAAGGGTCGAGATGGCCTGATTCGGATCGGGGTTGAGAACTACGGTAGGGTTGGTCGTCTGCACTCGGTCAGGAATGTAGAAGTTAGTCCACGGTGCGACAGCCAACGGATAGGAGTTGTAGCGGTAAGCACTGGGATGGTTTGTCCCGGGATATCCACGTTCAATGGGTAATTCGCGACGTTTATAGTCCCAAAACACCTGACCTTCGCCCCAGAGTTCGATACGTTTCTGAGTCCAGATCACATCGATCACATCGTCAAGTTGCGCCGATGGACAGGTAAAGGTTGTTCCCTCCTCCATGCGGTATGTATTCATGAACGATTCGATGGCTGTCTTGCCTGCGGCCGCTCCCTGACAGCGGGCAATTGCTTCTGCTTCGATGAGGTACATCTCTTCGATACGCATCAGCGGCATATCGACAACGTTTCCGACTGACGGGGTCTGTCCGTTGCCTGATGCGGGACGGAATTTGAATCCGGTATATGCGTTAAAATTGCAAAATGACTCGTAATCGAGAGTCGTGTTGCGGGCGTAAGTATTGTTGAATTCCTCTTTCTTTTCATCTTCATCTTCCATGTCGGTGAAAGCGGGGTCTATCCAAGTTGTGCGTCGCCAGTCATTTGCATCGATCTTGCCGAACAGTCGAGCGTCGATCATGCGATAGATTCCGCTGCCGTATGACATGCCGTAGGTTGCTTCGGGCGATTTGAACGATGGAATAGATTTCCAGGTGTTGTTGACCGAAGCATCGCTCGATGGGAGAACGATTGCCCATAGCCATGAGTTGTTGGGGGTGTTGAAGCCCGTCGATGTGTCAAACCACTGGCTCTTGGAGAGCGGTGTAAATCCTTCACCGATGGCTTTTTGGGCATATTCGGCAGCTTTGGCAAAGCAGTCTACCGCCGATGCAATTCCGAGTTTCTGATATTTTTCCAATTCGGGGTTATTTTCATTCTCTATCTGCATTGCGAGATATTCGGGATAGAGACTGAAGCGAGTTCCGAGTTCGAGCCACATGCGAGCCTGAATACCATATACTACACCGAGACAAGGCATATCTTTCGACACTGCGGCGTGGTGGTTTTGGAGGTATTTCTCAGCGGCGAGCAAATCCGTGTAGATGAAACGGTACATTTCGTAAAACGGTGCCCGGGGTGTACGACGGCTCTCCATTTCAGTGGTTTTTTCGGTGATGATGGGTACCGTGAGCCCCCAGAGTCCGCGTTCATCGGCGATGTTATCGAGACGGGCGACGTTGGTGTGCTTGTACTCGAAGAAACGCGCCATATCAAGATATGAGTAGGCACGGAAAACGTATCCTGCTCCGAGGAAGAACGAGTTTTGACCGTTGAGGTCAACATCGGGATTGCTGTTTTTGATCACCGAATTGGCTTTCTGTATAAGATAGTAATAGCGCACCCACCAGTTCTGTGAAACACCTATGTTTCCGATAGATATCTGGGTGTTGAAATAACGGAAGTAGTCCATTGTTTCGTTATTGGTGGGATAATCGGCGGTCATGGCATCCATAAAGATCTGAAATCCCACGAAACCGATGTCGAACGATTCGCTGCCGCCCGCATTGAAGTAGGCAGGCATGGCCAATGCAAGTCCCTCGATAGCCCCTCCTTCGGAAATCTGGGTCGCAGAGATGGAACCGTCCTCGGGAAACGCCTCTTCAAGACATCCGGTATTGACTGTCGCCATCAATGACAGCGCAATCGGTAGTATGGTGAACTTGAAATATCTTTTCATGATGATATATTCTTGAAATTAGTTGATTTGGATTAGAATTGAATCTGGAGTCCCCCGGAGATTGTACGCAAGGGAACATATCCACCGTAGCTTCCGCTTGTAAGGCTCGCCCTGGGATCGAAACCTTTACGGGCAGTCCAGTAGGCAACGTTCTCACACGCCCCGAACACGCGCAGATTAGACATTTTGAGTCTGTTGGCAAACGATTTGGGAAATGTGTATCCGATTGAAAGATTGCTCATCGACAGGTAGTTCGCATTTTTGAGGAAGCGGTCTGTTGTCGCTCCGGAGTAAACGTCGTTGTAGTAGAACATGGGTATGTCGCTGTCAGGGTTTTCAGGAGTCCACGACTTGAACACGTCGCGATGAATTCCGGAACCGATATTGACGCTGTTGGGGCTGGCCATGAGCGACTGGTATCCGGTATCCCATTTTTTGCCTCCAATCGAGTAGTTGAACTGTGCCGAGAGGTCGATACCGCGGAAGCTAAACGAAGTGTTGAATCCGCCGAAAACTTTCGGCATCGCGTTTCCGCAGATGAAGTAATCTCCGAGCTGGAAGTCGGTGGTGGTTTCAAGCTGGTCGTTTTCGCCTTTGCGGTAGTAAAGCGCCTGACCGTTTTCATTGACTCCGGCGTAGCGTTTGCAGTAGAACGAATACATCGGGAGTCCTTCTCCGTAGTAAAAACCGCCATCGATGTATCCCTTGTGACCGTCGATGTTGTTTCCTGCTTTGCCCGAGGGAATGTAGGTGATGCGGTTCACCTGCCATGCGAGATTGAGACCAAAATTCCAGGTGAAGTCGCGAGTGCGGATGATGTCGGCGTTGAGGTTCACTTCGATACCGGTGTTGGTCATGTCTCCCACGTTGTCGTAGTAACCGTCGTATCCGATTTCCCACGGTGACGAGAAGTACATTAGCATATTGGTCGTCTTGCGCCAATAGTATTCCAAACCACCGTTCAAACGGTTGTTGAATGCCGTAAATTCAAAACCGGTATTGAAATTACCGACTGTTTCCCAGGTGATGTCTTCCGATCCTTTCGAGGCAAACGTGTAGGCGATGTTGTCGTTGCTGTTGGTGATGTTGTACATGTCAACATAGCGGAAATTTCCGATACCGTCGTTCCCCTGCTCGCCATAGGATACCTTGAACTTAAGCATGTTGATATAGGGATTTTTGGGAAACCATTCTTCTTTGGAGAGTATCCATGCACCGCCGATGCTCCAGAAATTGCCCCAGCGGTGGTCGGGATGGAATCGTGATGATCCGTCGCGACGGTATGAGAATGATCCGAAGTAACGATTGTCGTAGTCGTATTGTACGCGACCGAAGTATCCCTCCACGTTGTAGAGCGATTTATAGGAACTCGGATTTCCGAAGTTGATGGCTCCGCTGATTTCGGTATTGTCCTCGTAGTTGGCGATGTTGTTGGCGGTTGCCCAAAGCCCGGTTCCCATGGAACGTGAATATTCGTGACCAACCAGGATATCGAGCGAGTGAGGACCGAATGACGGATTGTAGTTGAGCAGTTGCTGGTAGTTGACATCTGTTGTGCGGTAGTGACCGATCGATGTACCGCCACCGTCGTTTACGTTGTAGCCATACCACGGGTTGTAGGCGGATTTTCCACGATTTTCCGTGATGTAGACACTACCGTTCACGGTGAAGTGGAAGTCCTTGAGAAAGTCAAACGTAGCAAATCCCTGAATGTTGTATGCGTTGGAACTGTTTTGACTAATGTTGTACCGCTGGTCCTGGAGGAGATTACCTTCCGAATCAACGGGACGATTGATGCCGAGTTCGTTACCATTGTCAAAGCGTGGACCGTGTGAATCGTAAAGAATATTTCCGTTCCCGTCACGGATGTAGAGAGGATAGATTGGAGCGATGCTGTAGCGCGTGGCAAACACCTGTGCCTGCGAGTTGGTGTTGGTGTTGGTATATCCGGCGCTGGCGCCCACGCGAAGGAAATCATAGGCCTGATAGTTCATTTTGATTCGGGCGTTGAAGCGTTCGAGATCGGCTCCTTTTGAAACCCCTTCATTGGAAAGATACCCCATCGATGCCAGCATGGAGTATTTGTCGTTACCTCCGGTAATGTTCACGTTGTATTCCTGCCGGAATCCGTTGCGTGTCCCGGCTTCGTACCAGTCATCGGGATATAGGGTGTAGATTTCGTTATTGTAGGCTATACGGTTCCCGAGTACGGCGTGGGGATTGAGACGTCCGTTTGATCCAATGAGAAGCTCCCCCTGCGGTACATCGTAGACGATATAGCCGAGTCCGCCATCTTCTCTATCGCGTCCGAGAACCTGGTTGGCCTGGAGATGTGCCTGCTCGAAAGGAAGTGGAGTAGCGGAGCGGTACTGGTAGTTATTCTTTGCTGCGAGATAGTAGGCTTCATAATATTCGCCGGGGTTGTCAATGATGTCGTATTCAATGCGTCCGTTGGTGTTGGCACCCCATTTTGCTTCAAAGTTTACTTTTGTATTCCCGCGTTGTGCACTTTTTGTTGTGATCATGATCACGCCATTGGCACCTCGTGCGCCATAGAGGGCATTGGAAGCGGCATCCTTGAGCACGGTCATGTTTTCAATGTCGGCAGGATTGAGGTCGTTGAGGTATCCGGAGTAAGGCAGTCCATCAACAACGATAAGGGGTTCATTGCTTGCATTGAGCGAGCTGAAACCGCGGATTCGGATGGTTGGCCTTGCATCGGAGCTGAACGAATTGTTGTCGGTCATCTGAAGTCCGGCAACCATACCTTTCAAAGCATCGACAGGACTATTAACCTGCTGGCGGGTGATGTCGGTGGCACTGATCACACTTGCCGATCCGGTGAATGATTCACGTTTCTGTTTACCGAATGCAACAACGATTACTTCATCCATCATTTCCGATTTTGTCTCGAGATAGATTTTCATATCAGGCTTTGCATCGAGTGTCTGTTTCTCGTAACCGATGTAAGTGACCGTTATTTTCTGATGGTCGGGAGTAAGACCTGCGAGCGAGAATTTTCCGTCGAGGTCGGTGACTGTCGCGATATGGGTCCCGTCAACCATCACAGTTACGCCGATGAGAGGCTCACCGTCCTGTTTGTCGAATACCTGACCTTCTAAGCGCGTGATTTGCGCTGTGGCATTGCCGGCATATAATGCGAGCAATGTCAGAAAGAGCATGATTTTTCTCATTACATTAGTAGTTGAATTGTTTTTTACGTGAGCGTGTGTTTGCAAACGCAGCGCAGGAATGGTGCTTAGAAGCGTCCTGCGCCACATTTTCTATATTGCGTTTTCATTTACTGAAACTTCGATTGATGCCGGAAACACTCTGAACGGGTCGAAGAACAAAGCGCAGCTTTCAACCAGATTTCGGGTGTCGGTGGTCACCGTTCCGTTGAATTTCTCTACTCCGTTTACTTTTACGGTGATCGGCTGTGACAGGTCGACCAGGTCGTTATTGAGGTAGATTCTTATTTTACCGGTCGTGGCGGGAGTGTAAGTTTTTTCGACACCGATGTTCATGCTCCATCCAGAACCTGTTGCCGGTTCTGACGGGGTGAGCGTGACGTTGTTGACTATGAGGTCCACTACGTTTCCTTCGATATTCATTTCATAGGTCGTACGGTAAAGATCATCGGTGCGGTCATCGGAAGGTTCTACGATATGTAGATTGTAAAAGCTGTTGCGGTAGCGTATTTCCTCATCATTGATTCCTCCAAGTCCGAAGTTTTCCCAATAAACATATTTGGGATTGATGTTACGGCGATAGTTGACAAGCCATGGAGTCGTGACGGTGTAGTCGCAACTATGACCTTTTCCGGGCTGGAGGTCAACTTTATGTACGTAGTAGCCCGGGTGGGCAGCTTGGAGTTCATCGAGAAGTGCTCCTGCTTTCTCGGTGAGAAGCTTGCGCCCGTAACTTTCGTCAAGTTCCCCTGTCTGGAAGCAGAAGGCGATGTTGGCAAGATTTTCAGGAGGACAGCTCGTCAACTGTTCACCACCGGCAATTGGTCCGGCTCCGGCAAGATAGTCGGCATAGAACGATGCAAGGCGTTGTGAGCCGTAGGCTCCTTCCGATATCCCCATGAAGTAGATTTTTTCAGGATCGATATTATCTGCAACGAGGGTCTGACGCAGCATCTGTTCCCATTTCTGCTGGCGCGATGGCTGATACCAGCGACATCCGGTTCCACCCTGTGGGCTTTTGGGAAGAAAATAAGCGGTTTCTCCGTCCTTGAATGTTTCGGCCCAATAGAGACAAGCTGTCCACTCCTCCTGTGCGTCCGATCCCGAACCGTGGAGGAATAGGAATAGCGGGTAGCCCGAAGCCGGTTTTTCTCCTTTGCTTCCATAGAAAATATCCATATTCCCTTCAGGAAGTTTCCATGAGGCATCGGGCGTTGTGATGTCATCCCATGCGCTGAGCTGGTAATGAGAAAATAATACGGGAAGACGCTCGCTTGAATTTCGTTCAACGGATGCTTTCCAGATTTTCCACACGTATTCGGAGGCTCCTTCAATCTGGTCGAGCGGAAGTTCTCCTGTAGTTGTGTAAGTTGCATCGGTTCCCGTTACGGCTGCTGCGAAATAATCCCTTACCTCTTTAGCTACAAGTCCGTATTCTCCCGTTGAAACAGTTGGCAGTTCTGCGGGATCAAGAATGAGTTCGTGGTCGTCATGGGATGATGATGCACAGCCGGCAAGAGCAACCATCGCAACAATCATTCCGAGAATTGTTTTGAAAGAAAAAAGATTTCTTTTCATAGTTTAATGATGATAGTTACATTGACATGAATTGGTTTAGTTATTTATCGCACTCTTCGGAAGAGAACGATAAAATTTACATGTAACTTAGAATCAGAGACTATATATTGAAAAAATATTTGGTTTGCTCAACTTTCTAATGCTTCTGCGATATGAAATGCGAATAATTTTTGTGAAAATTTGTTGGGTCTTAGAGTTTTGTCTATATTTGCGATCGTGAATCGTTCTCTTCCGAAGAGAGCATGCAACTTGCCAAACAATTCACAAATTATAATTTCTTAAGAATCTTGGCGTTCGCATCATCAATTACCGAGGCATCCAGAGAGGCAAGGTAAATTACCATACAAGTCGCATATAACCGCATCTCGTCTGACGCAATATTCAGTCATAAATTAGCCACCCAAGCATTTTCATCAGCTTTCCCGACTTCGGAGGGAAAACTGATCTCTGCAAGGGCAAGGCGTTTTCAGAGTAACTCAAAACCGTTTGAGTAACTGAAAACATACCTTGCTATTAGCAAATGCTAATAAAAATCCGTTTTGCAACGGATTGAAAACAGACTGACCATCGGAAAACAAAAACTCCTTGGACAGGTCTGTCGTTTGGGCGCAAAATTAGGTGACTTATCTATGCGGAATCCGCCTTTTAGCAGTGCCAACCACAACCACCTTGTGCCAGATGCTACCAGTTGTTCGAGGTGTTGATACAAGCAACCTTCCCCCTTTATTGCTATACACACCAATAAAGAATGGTTGATTGCAACGGACTAAAGTTGGCAAGAACGTACCAACAGAAAAGTGGCTATCCCGTCCAATATATGTATGTTGTGTAAATGTTTGCAACATCCGGCCCAACGTTGTAACCAACCAACAACCAATTGTTGGTTGGTATGTAAAAATGCGCAGGAGGAAATTGTTGTAAAAGCCGGAAATAACCAGAGAGGATTATTCTGACGTTTTCAATGATTTCGTGGGAGGACGGAAAGTTACGGAGCCCACAAGCCGGCTCAAGCTAACTTCCCGGACAGGGATATGCAGTAAAAGCAGAAACAATGCTCCTAATTATTTAAGTATCTCAATTAGGAACATACCGAATTGATTTCGCAATCCAAGACTTGAAAGATATAGGGTTGCGTTATTGTTGGTTTTGCCTTTCAATATAAAAAACCGAGCATCCACAGCGGCAATTTATTCCCGCGAGGAGATTCAATATCATCCGCCAATACATAGGAATCGGGCAATCCGGCTATCTGGACAAACGATTTCTTTTCACCTCCCACCTCAAATTTCCATTTCCCATCAACTTTGAAGTCTCCCTGAGTTTTTCCGTATTCTACCGTATGTCCATAACTCAACTGATTTACAGCAAAACACTCTCGGGCTGTCCCAATTTGCACAGGTGCGGTTGCCAAGGCATACAACAAGTTCGGCGATTCAAGGAATATTTTATCCGGCTTTTGCATTTTCTTCACAGACATGATATCACTATACAACAAATGAATCAGTTTCGCGTCTCTCAAATGATTTAGATATTCCAATACGGTATTTCGCTGCAATTCCGTTGCAGAGGCCAATTTGGAAATATCCACATCAAACGGAACCTGCTGGGCCAATACATTTAATAATGCCTTTATTTTTCTGCAATTGGCCGGATTCACACCTCTTAATTGCGGCAATTCTACATCAATAACGTAATTCAACGTCTGTTCTATCAGTGCATAATAATCTATCGGATTGGTAAGGAAAAACGGATAGTATCCGTATTTTAAATACTCGTGAAAGTGTTGTAATGGACGACAAACGTTATTGACTTCAGCCGCCAGTTTGTTCGGCGATGTCAATATGTCTTCCAGTGTATGTACAGGCAATTCTATGCCTTTATAGAATTGCAGATACTCCCTGAACGATAATCCCGGCATGTCATAACCGCGACATCTGCGCGACAAGTCAGCATCGCCATCCAATAACTTCAACAATGAAGAACCACTCAGCATCAGTTGTAAATTAGGATAAGTTTCTGCCACCTCTTTCACTTCACGGCTCCAATTTTCGTATTTGTGCACTTCGTCAAACACCAGTAATTTACCACCGCGTTTATAGAATCTCTCCGCCACTTCCAAGATGGAATGCTGGCTGAAATATACCCAATCCAACGAACAATACAGCACTTCTTCGCTGTTCGATTCAAAATGCTGTTTGATGTATTGCCGAAGAAGTGTTGATTTACCGACACCCCTTGGTCCCCTAATACAAAGCATAGGGGCATCCCAATTCACCCGGTTCATGAAACTTCTTACAATATTCATACTTGTAGCCCGGAGCATAGCCTCCTGCTTTTCAAACAATACATCCATTGGTTATTCCTTTGGTTACTTTTCCAATAAAGCAATTATTACGTATCATTGCTCTTTGTACAAATCAAAACATCAAAGAATGTGCTCAATGCAAAAAGCAACGATTTATAATCGTCACAAAACTACGTTTTTAATGTAATATGGCAAAGTCAATAGTCATTTAAATTTAAAAATTCATTGTTTATAAATACTATATGCTCAAAATAAGACACTAAAGAATCATCCATTCATTTTGTTTTCTGAACTGGATTTACTACTTTTACCCTTGTAAACGAGAACCGGCAGACATAGAGATGTCAAAGGGAGATATTGGGTGACAGAACTCCGTTACAATTTCGTTACAGGTTGAAATTTTGAAAAGATAAGACATTGTATTCTAAAATATTAGGTGCGATTAAGGACATCTTCCGTCCGCACCGCTTGTCAAAGACGAAAATTTGAGAAAAGTCCTGAAGTTTAATGCTTTGGGACTTTTTCTTTTTCCGTTCACCCAAGCAAAAAGTCCCCAAACCGGGCAATTCCCACGGGCTTATTCGTTGGACTTTCTCCGGCGAAAAAAAGTCCAACGATTTACGTCGTTTTTCGATGTTTGTCAATTTTAGAAAGCGCAGGTTATTGGTAGAAATGGAGGTCTGCCTTGATAGGGGAGCAGGGAGGTATTAATGGAAGACGGAGGGAAGCGGGGATAAATTCAAGGCATTTCTTGTTGTTGTTTAGGGTAAAAAGGAAAGATTCTACAAAAAAAACTCTGAAAATCACTCACCCATTTTTCATTTTTCTGGTCTGTCTTTTATATTAATTTTAAACATACTACTATGAAAAAAATTTGGTTTATGCTGCTTATGATTTGCAGTGTATGCGCATTCAGCGCTTGTTCGGATGACGATGATGAAAAAAAAGAGGGGGAGCAGGAGAAAGTGTGTCCGGTGGAAAATATTATGGTGCCCCCAACGGCGGAAGCAGAAGGGATGGTAACGATTACCGGTAAAGGCTTTGCAACTACGGCAAAATTAGCTCTGCAAAAGGAAGAAGGAACACCAATGGAAGTTGAAGCTGACATTACCTCTGATGAAGTGACTTTTAAAGTTCCTGCCAATTTCTTAGGAGAGTATAACGTCATTCTTACACAAGACGGAGAATGGAACATTGGAACGATTACGATTACACCTGTTGCACGAGGATTACGGGTAAAACAAATTATAGCAAATGACTGGTCGGAAAATGTTTTCACCTTTGCTTATGATGAGCAGAACCGTGTTTCTAATATTACTTATATAACAGATGGTGCAAAGGACTATGCTCGTTCATATGATTTTACTTATGAAGAAGATCGCATCGTCGTTTCTGCAAACTGGGCAGATCCTGATGAGCCCACAAAGAAGACCTTCAGTTTTGAAATGAGCGAGGGGAAAGTTATAAACACAATTGATGAAGATGGCGATTCTTCTGAATGGAAATACAATGATGAAAATTATCTCGTTTCCGGTGGTTATCAAGAATGTAATTTTACCTGGACGGCAAACAATTTGACAGAATTAGCTGAAAATTATGATACATATATGATAGGGAATGCTGTATTCGGTGATTCTGAATTGAAAAACAACATTATTCCTGTTGATATTGTACCTATTATGTATAACTACTATGGCTATGTATTAGGAAGATCTTATGAGTATGATATTCTTGCCTATATGTTAGGAATCTGTGGTAGTCGTTCTGCAAATCTTCCGACGGAAATGACTGATGATTCAGGTGAAATGCTGACTATCAATTATGAATGGGATGCTGAATATCCTGAATATATGTCAAAAGCATCGGTGGTAAATGAATACGGGGATATTTATTCGATTGAAATTATTTACGAATAATCCAATAGGTATTATATCATTCAAAGGCGAGGTTTTAAAACCTCGCCTTTTTGTTTTCTGCGGGGTTTGGATGTAGCCATTTGTAGTAAGGAATGAATGTACAACAAGTTTATCGCCCGTTGCGGGAGGATGTGCGGAACGCCGGGATATAGCCACCGGCAATAAGCAGGAGCACGAGGAATTCTTTCGGGAATTGTTCGCGTAGGCGTTTCAGTCCGGCAGAGAGCAATGATTTGACGGTGTTGACGGAAATGTCGAGTTCTTCGGCAGCTTCCTTGTATTTTTTGCTTTCGAGCACGACTTTTCGCACGACGAGGCCGGCGCGTTCGGGAAGGTGGTTGAGGGCGTCCATGAGTTTGTCGATGAGTTCGCTGTCGACGGTCGGTGCTACTTCCTCGATGGCATCGAAACGGAGCAGTTCGTTTTCGGGGATGACGATTTTCTGTTGTTCGAGGTGGTTGATGCAGGCGTTGCGGACGGAGCGGAAGAGGTAGGTGGAAAGGACGCGGGGTTCGATTTTATTCCAGGTTTTGTTTCTGACGAATTTGTAGAATACGTCTTGTACGACTTCTTCCGCGGTGTCGGGGTCTGTGAGATGGGAGTCCGCAAAGATAACGAGGGGTTTATAGTATCGGTCGAAGAGCAGCCGACCGCCACGGTCGAGGTCTTTCCCCAAAAATGCCAGTATTTCGGTGTCGCTTGTCTGCTGCATGTCTCATCGTTTGTGACAGCAATATTACAATTTTTTTATCGAAAAGGCACACACCCATTTTCTGTTTTTTCGGTCTGTCTTGTATGAAAAAAGAAAACGAGGATACAGAATCATTGCTGACGGATTATCTGTCGGGTGAGTTGACAGAAGCCGATGAACATCGACTGGCGGAACTTTTGGAGGAAGAACAGGGACGGCGATTGTTCCGCAGGAGCGTGCAAGGATGGTGGTTGTTGCGGGCAACGGTGCGTTGGCAGGAGTTGGATGCGTATGCGGCATGGGAACGGGTGAAGCGTCGTGCAGTTCTTCATCGGCGGACGGTGTGGCGACGAGCAGCGGGAATTGCTGCATTGGTTGCCGTGTTGGCGGGTAGCGGGTGGTTTGTGCTGAATCGACCGGATAAGGCGAACACGAAAGTTTTCGTTGCAACCGCACCGGCAAGTGTAACGTTGACGCTAAGCAACGGAGAGGAAATCGTGTTGGAATCGCAGGAAGCGGGAGTTGCGGGATACGATACGATTTTCGGCATCAAGCCGATGTCGGAGCGGACGGATACGGTTTTGCGCTATAACACGTTGCGAGTGCCGCAGGGATGCAATTTTCTGCTGACGCTGAGTGACGGAAGCCGGGTGTGGCTGAATGCGGAGTCAACGCTGAGGTATCCGGAGAAGTTCGCTCCGGGGAGACGGGAGGTCGAGTTGGAAGGGGAAGGCTTTTTTGAAGTGAAAGCGGACAGCACGGCGCCGTTTTATATAGATGCGCAGGGATTGAAGACGGTGGTGTTGGGAACGACATTCAACTTGAAAGCGTATCCGGACGAGCGGGAGGTGGTGACGACGTTGGTGACGGGACGAATCCGGCAGGAGTGCGAGGGTATCCGCCCGATTTTACTGACGCCTAACATGCAATCGGTTTATAATCCGCAAGAGGAGTGCATGCAAACGTCTCCGGTGAATCCTGCGGAAGCGCTGGCGTGGAAAGACGGTCGTTTTATTTTCAAGAACCGTCCGCTGGAGGAGATTTTCCGGGAACTGGGACGGTGGTATTCCTTGGAGGAGGTCGCCTATTTCCCGCCGGAGTTGAAATATACGTGTTTCTATCTGAACACGGATCGTTTCGAGAATGTCCAAACGGTGTTGGAGAAGCTGGAAAAGACGAATACGTTGAGTTTTGAGTTGGAGGATGGCAGGGTACGTGTGTTTGAAAGACAACTACAATCTAAATAACAAGCAAAACGAAAAGATGAAAGAGAAAAGATGCCGCAGCACAAGGCTGCATTCGAGATTTCTGACTCTGAAGCTCGTGGTGTTTTTCCTTGTCACGGGCCAGGCGAGCATTTATGCCCGCACGTTCGGTCAGAATCAGACGCTCAATCTGGTGCGGACGAACGTACTTCTTGCCGATATTCTGGCGGATATCGAGCAGTTGACGGATTACACGTTTGTCTATAATTCGGAGGACGTGGCGAATGTTCAGGCGAGCATACACGCACGTCGTCAGGGGGTACAGGAGGCGTTGGCGACGTGCCTGAAAGGGACGGGGCTGACGTATATCGTGGAAGACAAATTGATTATTCTGCAAAAGACGCCAAAACCGCAGGCACCGCAAACGGTTGAGCGGATTGTGGTGGAAGGTATCGTGACGGACCAGAGCGGTCCGTTGCCGGGGGTGACGATTATCATCAAAGGCGCAGGCATGGGAGTGACATCGGATGCGGACGGCAAGTTCCGCCTGGAATTGCCTTCGGAGAACATGACGCTGGTGTTTTCGTTCGTGGGGATGAAAACGAAAGAGATTCCGTATAAGGGCGAAAAGTTGTTGAAGGTGATGATGGAAGAGGATGCGCAGGAGATGGACGAGGTGGTGGTGACGGGGTATCAGGTCATCGACAAGAAGAAGCTGACGAGTGCCGTGACAACGGTAAAGGCGGCGGATATCATGATTCCGGGTACGATGTCAATCGACCAGATGTTGCAGGGACAGGTGCCGGATTTGATGTTTCAGACGAATTCGGGCGAGGTGGGTGTCGTGCCCAAGATTCGTATCCGGGGAACGTCGACGCTGATTGGTAACCGCGAGCCGCTGTGGGTGGTGGACGGTATCATCGTGCAAGACCCTGTGCCCATTGCGCCGGAGGAATTGAATGACCCGGACTATGTGAACCGCATCGGTAATGCGATTGCCGGACTGAATCCGAAGGACATCGATCGCATCGATGTACTGAAAGACGCATCGGCAACGGCATTGTACGGGGTGAAAGCGGCAAACGGGGTGATCGTGATTACGACCAAAAAGGGGCAGATCGGTCGTCCGGTGGTCAGTTATGACTTCTCGGCTACCTTTCGCCGTCGTCCGCGTTACACCGACCGCCATATCAATCTGATGAATTCGCAAGAGCGGGTGAATTTCTCGAAGGAATTGCTCGAAAAGCATCATATATATTCGGCAGACGTGAATCTGTTGGGATATGAGGGTCTGGTGGACAGATTGTACAAGAAAGAATTTTCGTATGAAGAGTTTACCCGGCAGGTGCAGCATCTGGAGGGCATGAACACGGACTGGTTCGACTTGTTGACAAAGGATGTTTTTTCGCACCAGCATACGGTGAGCATTTCGGGAGGTAACGAGGACATCCGTTATTATTCTTCCATCGGTTATGCGATTGACAATGACGTGATTCCGGGAAACCGTTTCGAGCGTTATACGGCTGCGCTGAATCTGGATGCTTCGCTGGCGAAGCGGGTGACGCTGAGTTTCAATATGAATGCGAACGTGGGCAACCGGCGGTATAATTCGGGGACGGTGAACCCGATTGACTACGCTTATACGACAAGCCGTGCGATTCCGGCTTTCGACGAGGAGGGAAAGTATATGTATTACAAGAAATTGTACAGTTACCAGCAGTCGTATGATTTCAATATCCTGAACGAAGTGGCGAACGGTCATTCGTATCAGGACAATGCCGCCATTTATCTGACGACGAATTTGCGTTACAATGTGACAGACTGGATGAAGGTGCTGGGTATTTTTTCTTATTCGATTTCCAATACGGAGCAGGAGAACCTGAACGGCGAGCAGACGTGGTATGCGGCGTGCCTGCGAAAATCGGATTACGGAACTTTGGCGCCCAAGGGGCAGGAAGGCGGCAGCGAAATGCCTTTTGGCGGGGAATTGAGCAAGGATTATACGCGAGCCAGCTCCTATACGGCACGTTTGCAAGTAGACATCAGCAAGTATTTCGGGGAGGACGACCGGCATAATATCGCCGCGAATATCGGTTACGAGGTCAGTTCAAGTAAATATAATGGATATTCCCGTCTGGAGCGGGGATATTATCCGGACCGCGGTAAGCAGTTCACATCGGCGGAATTGGACGATTATCCGGCTTACAAGAACTGGATGCAAGGAAATTTGCCGAATATCTCGGATAATCTGACGAACATGATTTCGGCTTATTTTTCGGTGTCGTATAGTTATCGGAATTATTTCACGCTGAACGCGAATACGCGTATCGACGGTTCGAACAAGTTCGGAAGCCGAAGTAACGAGAAGTTGCTGCCGGTGTGGTCGGTGTCCGGTTCGTATAACATTTCGGAGCATGCGCACATGGATAATCCGTGGGTGAACAACTTGGCGTTGAAACTGTCATACGGCTACCAGGGAAACATGTTGGATGGACAGTCGCCGGAAATGATCATCAAGAAGTTGCCTTTCAACTCGCATTATGAGGAACTGGAGTCGAACATAAGCGTCTACCCGAATCCCAACCTGCGTTGGGAACGGACGAGTTCTTTCAATTCGGGGTTGGATTTTGCACTATTCAAGAATGCGGTGCAGATGAATGTATCGTATTACCTGAAACATACGAAGGACGCTTTTATGAACAAGCGGATTGCGAGCGTAAACGGACAGACGCAATACGTCATCAATTCGGGAACGATCAATAACAGCGGTTTCAGTATCGATGCGACAGTGTCGCCGATTTCAACGCCGACGTTCCGGTGGACGCTGTCGGCTTCCTATTCGAAGACGTATAATTCCATGGAGACATTACCGGGAGCCGACCAATATGAATTGGCAGACTTCCTCAATGGAAGCGCTTTGACGAAAGGTCATGCGATCAGCACGTTCTGGTCGTACCGGTATATCGGGCTGAATCCGAACAACGGCGGTCCGGTGTTTGACGATATGCGCGACCGGAAATATGAATTGGTGGGCAAAAGCAAGTATGATACTTATACGATGGTGCTCGTGCCTTCCGGACAGCGAGACCCGACGGCACAGGGAAGTTTCAACAACACGTTCCGGTACAAGAGTTTCCGCCTGGGCATGTCGCTGAGTTACAGTTTGGGGTCAAAGATGCGTTTGTTTTCATTGTATAGTGACGGGCTGAATTTCGACCCGGAACGGAATGTGAATTACGAATTGTTAAACCGCTGGCAGCGTTCGGGAGACGAATACCGTACGGACATCCCGAATATCATCAACGGCTCCGAACCGGAGAGTTTGGCGTATTTGCAACACTGGTCGCTTGCGGAACAGGACAACGGGATTCAGATTATCGCACAAAATGCGTGGGACATGTACGACAATTCGGATTTTCGGGTGGTAAGCGGTAATTATCTGAAGTGTTCCAACCTGAGTTTGAGTTACGATGTACCGACGGCAAAACTGACAAAATTGGGTATTTCGATGATGACGGCGATGATTTCGACGACGAACCTGTTCGATATCAGTTCAAAGAAGTTGAAAAACCAGACGCCCTTGCAAAGCGGATTTGCGGATACGAAGTTGTCGGAACGTCCGACATGGTCTTTGAGTCTTAGTGTATCATTTTAAGAGAAAAGAATTATGAGAAGTATATATTTAGCCGCACTTTTCTGTCTTGCCTGCTGGTCGTGTTCGAATTTCCTGCAGGAGTATTCACAAGACCAGTCTTATGTCCGCAGTTACAAGGATTTGGATGAACTGTTGATAGGTGAAACATACATGGAAACGGATTTCGGCTATGAAATCGGTTATTTCCCTTATCTCCAGATCATGGCAGACGAGACGCGGGAAAATGTCGTTACAACCTGGGAACAGCCGGACTGGGATCAATTGGTAAAGAAGTATTTCGGATATGTGACCTGGCAATACCGGGCGGGCTATGCTCCCGGCAAGCTGACGACCAGTGCCGAGGATACGTATTGGAACAA
Source organism: uncultured Odoribacter sp. (assembly GCA_964400995.1). Lineage (GTDB taxonomy): Bacteria > Bacteroidota > Bacteroidia > Bacteroidales > Marinifilaceae > Odoribacter. The sequence continues at coordinate 24,186 of CAYNXE010000001.1, read as the reverse complement.
GGTGTATAAGCACATCAATCTGGCGAATATGATTCTGGACGAGATTGATAAGCAGGCGGCTCCGATGGAGGAAGACCGGCAGGCGGTTGCCCGTATCCGGGGAGAGGCATATTTCTTGCGAGCTGCTTATTACTTTATGATGGTGAATCTGTACAGCCAGCCGTATGAGGCGGCAAAAGCCACTGAAGCATTGGGCGTTCCGCTGAAGACAACGCATTACATCGAGGACCGGATTTTCCCGAGGGCACCGCAAAACGAAGTGTATGCCTTGATTCTTGACGATTTGGAAAAAGCCGCCGCCAATTTGACGGACATACCCCGCAAATCGCTCTACCGGGCAAACATCACGGCGGTGCGGTTGTTGCAAAGCCGGGTGTATTTGTATATGCAGAATTGGGAGAAAGCGGCGGAATATGCGCAATTGTGTCTCGATTTGCAGTCGGATTTGGTGGACATGAATGCTTTTAACGGCAACCGGGGATTTGTCGACCGGGAATCGCCGGAAGTGATTTTCTCCATGGGCGGCAACAATGTTCCGCAAATGTTGAGTGGTCTGTTTGCCGGACTCAGTGTTTCTGAAGGACTGCAAAAAATGTATCAGAACGGGGATTTGCGCAAGGAGTATTATATCACATACGTCGGCGGAGACAATGAGGTTTGGGATTGTAACAAGTATGTGCTTCAGGGAAGTACGCAGAATGCCAATGTGTCGGAAATTTATGTACTCCGCACGGCGGAGGCATGGTTGAACTTGGCGGAAGCGGAAGCCTGTATGGGAGGAGCCCATGAGGAGAATGCCCGGAAAGCATTGGATGAATTGCGCAAGAGGCGGATCATGAGAAACAATTGGCAGGCTACGACACTTGCCGGGGACGCCTTGATTCAAGAGATTCGCAATGAACGGCGTCGGGAGCTTTGTTTCGAGGGACACCGTTGGTTTGACTTGCGTCGCTATACGGTGTGTGAAAAAGTCCCTTTTACGGGAGCGATTCAGAATACTTATTCCACCTTGGAGGATATGTATACGATAAGCACTATCAGTACGTACGAGCTATCGGCAGGTGACCCGTCATGGACATTGCAGATACCGTATGAGGTGCTTCAATATGAAGAATTGACGCCGAATCCGCGAAACGAACGCGCACCGATTTCTGTAAAAAATGGTAATCAAATATACTAAAAAGAGCAGTTATGAGAAATACAGGACGATATATATGGCTCGGTTTGTTGTTGTTTGCTGCCGTTGCCTGCAAGAAAGAGGATGGCATCACCCCGGAAGCAGCCATGCCCAACCTTTTTTACCCGGATGCTGCCGCTACGGACGAATATGCCCGACTTTGCCGGGATTTTTATGCCGAAACAGGATGTTATCTGCTGTTTAATGACACGTTGAAGCATGAGTACACAGGTAACGATCGATATGGAAATCCGCTGTATTCCACGGAATTGCTTGACCTAACCTACGGGGTTACCAGTTCCGTGCAATGGAAATTCAACTTTAATTATTCAACGGATTATCAGCGTGCGCTTCAAGCAGTAGAGATTTTGAAAAATGATATTCTTCCTGCAATGGATAAACGTTATCATCCGTATTCATTTCTGTTGGTAAACAATTTTATCACCTACGATTATAAGATTGAGGAGGGAGAACTCTACGGTCGTTGGTATGGTCCGAGCACATCGGAAACTTATTACATCGGTAGCCGGGCAACACTCGTGGCAATAGAGAGTCTGTTGAAAGACAAGGAAACATTAAAAACCAAACTGCTTCGCAATCTCTTGGAGAAACAGTTGACTACTTCGGTATTGAACGATTTCTATGCACCGGGTGAAACGTATTACGGCAGGGAATGGATGGGAGATTTTACGGACAGTGATGATTTTATCACACGGACAGGTATTCTCGCTTTTGAGGAAACTCAAGGTGTCGGGGATGATTTTCTGACTTTTTGGGTTCAAAGTAAAACAGCCGACTTGAAAATCTATCTGGATGATTTATTGCTCGGAAAAGAAGAGGAGTTTATGGGGGAATATGCCAAATACCCCATTGTTTTGGAGAAATTCGGACTGTTGAAAGAAATTGTGCTTGATTTAGGTTTTAACATCAATTGATTTTTCATAAAAAGAGATGACGATGAAACGAATTATTTTGTGTTTAAGCCTATTGGCAGCCATGTGGCAGGCGTGTTCGGACGATGACGGCCTGCCCGTGGTGACACCCGATTATCAGGGAGTGTATGTGGACGCCTCGGGCAATAGGTATCCTTATGTGCGTTATGGCAAATTGGAATGGATGACAGAGAATCTTGCCGTAGAAACATTGACAGGCAGTGATGTCACTCACGAGGAAGAGCGTAACCCCGTTGACCAGAAATTGGAAATCGAAAAGAACCTGAAAACATTCGGGCGACTGTATTCGTATTCGACAGCCATAGCTTCTGCTCCAAAGGGGTGGCGTTTGCCGACGGATGAGGATTGGCAGAACCTGGAAAGGGCACTGGGCATGTCGGCAATCGAGGCTGCCAGCGACAACTGGCGGGGAGCCCCCGTGGGTGAGCTGATGCAGCAACAGGAGGGTACGTGTCTCAATATGCGCAACGGCGGCATGGGAGAGGATGACTATTATTACGGCTTTACCCCTTATTTCCCGTATGTCTACGGCTTTTACTGGACGTCGACGGAAAATGAGGACGGGACAATGGTTTATTGCCGTCAAATCAGTTACAAATCCAATAAGGTTGCCCGTACTCTGGTCGATAAAGGAAAAATGTTGTCCGTACGTTATGTGCGGGATGTTCAATAATAACCCGATTTTAAAAGATGAAGTTTACTTTATTGTGGGTGGTGGTGATGTGCGCCTTGTGGGCAACGTCTTGTAAGAGGAATGCCACCCGTCAGCAGGAGAATGCGTCCGGCGACGAGAGGACGGTCGCCGAGGAGAATGAGATAAACGCCCTTCGTCCGCCACGGCTGGTGGGTAAAAAAGCCCCCGTCGTCACGGCTGCGAAGTGGGTCAACCGGGCACCGGAAGAGAGCAAAGGACGGCTGACGCTGTTGCACTTCTGGTCGACGGGAGCCCCGATGCCCGCTTACATAGACATACCCCGTTTCAACAAGTTTGCCAAACAATATGGAGACAAGTTGCAGATTATCGGTCTTTCTCCGGATGAGGCGGATTTTATCAGGGACGTCGAACCGCTACCGCAGTATCCGTATGCCTCGGCACCGGAAACAATAAAGCAGTTTGGCGTGAAGACGTTTTGTTATTGCTATCTGCTTGACCCGAAGGGAAAAGTTGTTCACGAATGTTTCCCTTTGCTGAAAGGCGAGGCGGTAACGGAAGAGTTATTAGAGAAGTTTATCCAAAAATATTTGCCCCATAAATGAAAAGGTTGATTTTAGCAGTTGTGCTGGTTTGTTATGCCCTCGGTGGCAATGCACAACCGGAAGAAGAAATGTTTAAGCGTTCGCTCCTCGGACAAAAGTTTCCTGCCTTTGAAGTGCAGGAGTGGCTGGGAGAGCAACCCGATACGAAAGGGAAATACGTGTTGGTGGATTTCTGGAATATCCTCGCTTATCCGGTAGTTCGCCGGACCGTGCCCCACCAGAATCATCTGGCGGAGAAATTCAAGGACAAATTGTGTGTCATCGGACTAACCTCCGGAGATCCTTATATCGTAAGCCTTATTGTCGATCCCGTGATTGAATATTACAACGGAATCATCGACTACAAAGTGGAAGAAGAGTTGTTCGACATCCAGGCATGGCCTGCCACCTATTTGGTGAATCCGGAAGGGATTGTCATTTGGGAAGGCAATGTATTGAAGGAGGGGCAAGGGGAAGGCAATGTATTCAACCTGACAGAAGAGAGATTAGAAGAGTTATTGACCAATAAAGGAAGAAGATGAGAAAAAGTATCGTATGTTTGTGCGCGTTGTTGCTCACTTTGGCAACTTTCGCACAGGAGAAGAGAGCATTTGATTGGAGTCGTCCGTTGCTGAACAAGCAGGCTCCGAAATTGAAGTTTGATAGTTGGATGACGGAGGTGCCGGACACGGCGGGTAAATTTATCGTGCTGGACTTTTGGGCAACGTATTGCGGTCCGTGCGTGAAATTTACGCCGAAGATGAACGAATTTGCCCGGAAATTCGGCAAAAAGGCGGTGTTTATCGCCGTGGCGACGCAGAACGAGAAGGCGGTGGAAAAGGGATTGATACAGATTCAGAAAGTGAAACAGCAATTGAACGAAGAGTATGTCCCTATCAAGTTTTATCAGGCGACAGACCCGAACTTTGACCTGTTCCGCGCTTTCCAACTGGAAGCCATTCCGAGTGTCATCATCATTGACCCGCAGGGCATTGTGCGTTGGCAAGGCAATCCGCACGGCGATGGAAGTTCGAAGAGCGCCCTGACTGCCGATACCATCAAACAAATCCTTAAGAAATACGGCAAATGGGCATAACACTTACCCCTGAAAATTTCGAGGAGATGCGCCAACGGTGCATTCCTGCCGCCCTGGAAGCGATGAAAACCCTCGCCCCTCACGCCTACATAGGCGGTGAGGGCAGCGAGGACGGACTATATGTGGCAGGTGTCAACGAACAAGACCGACTGCTGTACATCACTCATTTCGACTGGGAGGAGGTACAGGAGATGTTGCCTGCAATAGAAAACGGCACGTTGCGGGAGTGGCTCATCGAACACAACCAATAGCCCGGAAACGCTTGGTTTTCCGGTGCTATTGCACCTCTCTTTCATTCCGAACGGGATGAGGAATCCGCTTGTTAAAATATCACCCCATTGTTGGGAACATGGGCGCATAGCACCGTCAGTGAGTTGGTCACGGCGTAATTGAGTAGACGGTTGCGGGTGTCAATGCACTGCCCCCAAAAAGTTGGACACAAAACTTATTGGGGGCAGTGCAAACTCTATATTTTTCAGCTCTTGGATTGTAAAATCAATTCGGCATATTCCTAATTGAGATATTTAAATAATTGGCGGGGATATTGTTTCTGCTTACAGCATATCCTTGTCTGGTAAGTTAGCTTGAGCCGGTTGGTGGGCTCCGTAACTTCCCGTTCTCCCACGAAATCATTGAAAAAGTCAGAGGCTGTCTAACAAGTATGTGGAAAACATAAATTCACCTGCCTTTGGGAGGATAAAAAACAATAAATATTGAAAGAGTGATAGTCAAAGAAAGGTTTTGCAGAAAATCGCTCTCTTAGCAAGAGATGTACTTGCCACGGCAAAAATACACATTTTACTACAAATGGAGCAATGAAATATGATATATTCTTATAAGATATTTATTCATTCTTCTTAAAGTTTAGCAAATATCTATTTAAAACATTGTGTGTAAATTCCAATTGCTCTCTTGCTAAGAGAATGTGACTTCATGCAAATGGAAGTTACATACTTATATGAGGGTTATGTCAGATACATACTTTTTATTACCTCTGTTATTGAGTTTGGATACTCAAAAATAGGGGGAAGAGAAGAAATGTAAAAAAAATCGGAAACGGTAAAAAATCCCGAAATGGCAAGTGTTTGAAGATAAGGGATATACAGATTTCGACATCCTTGAGTTTTTACGATCGAAAATCTCGGAAATGAGTGCGGAAAGTAAGATGAGGTATCGAAAAACACTTGCCGAACTGGATGTTTTTCTGACAGGACATCGTCTTCAGTTGGCAGATTTGTCTGCAACGATGGTTGCAGACTGGGCAACAGAGATGCTATCCCGAGGATTAGCAAAAGGAACTGTAACCAATCATCTGAATTTCTTCAGCGGGTTGTTGAAATCGGCTGTAAAGGAAGGAATGCTTGAGCCGAATGATTCTCCGAGGACTTTGGCAAAGAGCCTGGCTGAATTAAAGACGGATATGCCTGTGCTCTTGAAAGGCACAAATTACAACGCATGCCTTGCGATATTGCGTAACGCCCTCAAACGTACCAAGGACTTCAATGTTTTTGAGGATATTGTTCTTTTTTCGATGATAAACGGAGCAATGCCCATTGAAGAGGTGGTCTCCCTGAAAGTTTCGGATGCCTTAAAATATTATGGTATAAGTCAAATCATTATTGAGCGCAACTTAAACAAGAAACGTAGCTACATCTTTGAGTTAAGACAGTCCCATCTCACCTCCAAACAGTTGAGAGCCGTTGTGACAGACGGAGTTTTCTCCATATTTAAAAGATTTGTCGGAGGTGAAAGTTTTGATGCCGATGATTTTATCCGTTCTCTTTGGGTGGCGATTGCCATCCGTAACGGGCTTTTGGCATCGGAGACTTTGGGGTGCGTTGGAGGTTCGGCTCCTTATGCCGTGTTGCCATTTAATCAGGCAGTGGAATTTCCTCCCGAGGGCAAGAAATTGTGGATAAATACAGTGAATACAATCCTTTCGTATGAAATGCCACGCTGGTATGCAATGCATCTTAGGAGAGGTGTGCAATTTGACGAGGTGAGGAAAGAGATTCATGAGAAATTCCAACCGATACCGGAGCTCTTTTACCCCTGCGAGACATTGGTAAAGCGGACCAAGAACCGGAAGATAATTGACGAACAACCTTACATAACGAGTACGGCATTTTTCAAGCTTTTTCCCGAAAGCGTTCAGTCATTGTTCAATGTCATCGGAGAAAAGGCATGGTGCTATAGAACCTTAGGTGTGCCGTCGGCTCCTTATGCCGTGATTCCACGGCAGGATATGGAACGCTTTCAAAAAGCAATCGGCATCTTCACCCCTGATATAGAAATCAAACCCTTGGGGGAACTTTCCCCTAAACCGGGTGAATCGGTCATCGTGGTCAGTGCGGGTTTCGGAGGCCGAACAGGTAAAGTTGAGGAAGTCATCAACAAGGATTCTGGTTCCGTAATCTTTCGGGTGAAATTGGACACGGACAGCGGCTATGAGTTTCGCATGGACTTGGATGAACGGCAAATTGAAAGAATCATTGCTTAGTTGATATTTTGTCATGATGCTTGAATCGAAAATCGAGACTTGGGACATTAAGCAGATTTTAGGCTATTCCCATTATCTTCTTATGAAAGGTCAACTGGCAGGGAATATGCGGGTTGATGGACATAAGGCATCGAAAGAAGAGGTGGAAATAGCCGGGCAATATCGCTCATTTTGCGATAATATAACCAAGAGAATGGCAAGCTGTAAAGTAGGTGCCATCCCTTATCTTCTGGCATGCTACGATTTCTTCTATCGAATGGGCTATCAGCGACTGCCTGACGATGATTTCATCAGTCGCAACAAACAGCGGGTATTCAAGGCGGTATTAGGTGAAACAGGTGGTATTGAAGAAAGTACGCTTATCGGAATGATTGCCATGGATGTGAAATCAAATCCAGTTAAGGCAGACAAGGAATATGTCAGGGTTTATACAACGACAATAAAGGATTGGGTGGAGACCCTCCGGAAGTTTAATACATTTCCTAACGTATCGTCCTATGAAAATTTCCAGCGGCTTGCGATTGTCATGAGAGAGAACCTCAACAGCTTTCTTCTGGAAGATGCTGACAAGGCAAAACGCAGATGGTATGAAAGAAATAAAGTTGAGGAAATTTCTACGCTTGGCACCTTTGTCTTACGGAGTTATCGTCAATTCGTAAGCTCACTCTTCCCCAGCGTGCTTGATTATGATGAAGTTGTCGAACTCGGCAATCAAATCGCACAAGAACTGAGCAATCGAAAAGACCTCGACTCATACGATCGTCAAGCATTCCGTATGGTATTGGAACACAATAAAGTGTATGCGGAGGGCTGATATTTGAAGCGGTATAATATGGAAACAAATACTCGTCAGTATCATATTGCGGTTGCCGGTACCGGCTATGTGGGGTTAAGTATTGCTACACTTTTAGCCCAGCACAACCAGGTAACAGCCGTTGATATTGTCTCTGAGAAGGTGGAACTGATTAATAACTGCAAGTCGCCGGTTGTGACTATGTGCTTCTTTGATTGTAGAGAAATGATGCAGATTGTTATTGGATAGTAAAGCGGACTGCTTGGTGATAATCTTTTATGCATGTGTCATACTTCGTATATTGTAGCATTGGGCTTATAGATCGGACAACTGGGGAACGACTCCACAACGGGGTATGTATTCGTGTTCATTGATGCGATTCTCGGTGAAATCTTTGTAGATTCTGAGGATTCTGGCTTAATTTTTTATGAAGTTGCGCACAAACAGACAAATAGTAGTTAACGGTATGGACATTGCTAATTATTTGAAGTTCGTACAGCCTTTCAATTATAAATGTTTTAGCAATCTAATTCAACAAACGAGCAAATATTAATTAGCGAGTATATCGCTATGAAAATAACAGTTGAGAATTAACCATCAATGATGTTATCGGGGATTATTTCTACGGGTAGCGCCGAGATAAATTCAAATAGATAATATCAAAGATATAAAATCAATATTATGTTTGTAAAAAATTATTTAGAGAAATCATTTCTCATGCGTAAAACAAATGGCCTTATAGCACTTTCGCTATTAGCTGTTACAATCTTAAGTTTAGTTCTGTTTAAGCCAGAAGTTTTTGTTTTTCAGGATGTTCTATCTAAATTATGTGTTTTGTTTAGAACGCCGGTCACTCTATTCTGTTATTTTTGTATTATCATTCTACTGTATTTACTATTTTCAAAATATGGGAAATTAAGACTTGGCGGAAAAAATGCGAAGCCTGAATACAGTATATTTTCTTGGTTATCTTGTCTTTTTATGGCCGGATGCGGAATTGGTATTGTATTTTATTGCCAGGAACCTATTCTGCATTATTACAACAATCCTTATTTAGGTCATGTTCCTGGAGAACCTCTCTCGATTGCTTATTCATTAACATTATTTAATTGGACAATAAATGATTGGGTGCAATTTGCCTTGCTGGGTGTGATTATTGCCTATTTTCATTACAATCGAGGAAAAGATTTGAGGATGAGTTCTATTTTACCAGTCAAAACGCCATTATGGGTAAGGAAAAGTGTTGATATTATTATGGCATTAGGGGTAATCGCAGGTTTAACGACCTCGCTTGGACTTGGCGTTACTCAAATCGGGAAAGGATTTAATTTCGTTTTTAACACCACGATAAGCTCTTACCTCCTTATGTTTCTTATAGCAGTCGTGGCTGCCTGGTCTGTTACATCTGGGTTAAAAAAAGGCGTGAAATGGATGTCGAATATCTCGACTGTTATGGTTTGCATTTTATTATTATCTGTTGTATTGATAGGTGTGTTTAGTCTAAGAATATTCCATTTTGTTGAATATATTGCGAATGGCACTGGGCTTTTATTTCTAAATTATTTTAGATATAATGATTTCTACCATGAGTCATCAGATGCTTGGGCTGCAGCAAATCCGATATTCTTTAACTTGTGGTTTGCCGCCTGGGCTGCTTTTGTAGCTGTATTTGTTGCTAAAATCTCGAAAGGAAGAACTATACGAGAATTTATATTAGGAGTTGTTGGTTTTCCGACAATTTTCACCATTCTATGGTTTGGTATTTTTGGATGTGTTGGTGCTGAATATCGTGAATTGATATATAAAGC
>CAYNXE010000001.1:0-14523 GCA_964400995.1 uncultured Odoribacter sp. | reverse complement strand
GATAATATAGAGACTCTGCTTGATTACAATTATGAGCTTCTAAAGAATTGCTTTTATTTCTTTAATGGTGGAGAAAAAGGACAAATCGCAAAATTTATGGATAAAGAAGTGATTCTCCATACTGCGGAAGACTGTGGAATTGAGATTCCAAAGTCAGAACGCGTTCCTAATGGAGTATTGCCGATATCAATACCATATCCAATTATAACCAAGTCGATTAGATCAACTGCAGGAGGCTGGAAAAATGATGTTTTTGTGTGCCGTAATGAAGAAGAGCTCAAGAATGCGTATAAAAACATTAAAAGCAACCCTGTACTTATAGAAGAATTTATAGAGAAGGAAAACGAGTTATGCGTTGATGGTATAAGCGTGAATGGTGGTGCAGAGGTTTATATGCCATTTAAAGTTAATTATTTACGTTTTACTAATAAAGCATATGGTAACTATATGCAGGTTGCACCTTTCGAAGATGACGAACTAAAATATAAAATAATTCAGCTTTTTCGTAAAACCGGATTTTCTGGTATTTTCAGTATTGAGTTCTTAATTACCAAGGGAGGTGGTTTAAAGTTTCTTGAAATTAATTTTCGACATTCTACGTGGACTTTCTCCTCTCGAGTTGGCGGAGCTGATCTCCCGCTAATTTGGGCAAACTCATGCATTAAAGGTCATCTTGATATAAAAGGGATAAATCTTAAGACTGAGCCTTTTACAGCTATGGCCGAATTGGCGGATTTTAATGATCACGTAAGACATGGAGATCTTTCATTAGTGCAATGGCTTAAAGATTTTCACAATTGTCCTTGTACTTACATCTATCATCCCAAAGATAAAAAACCATTCTTTGCTACAGTTCTGAATTCAGTCAAACTGTTGATAAAAAATAAAATAGTTAATAACTCTAATCCGGAAGTTTGATGAACCAACTCAAAGTCGGAGCTATACTTAACTATGTGATTATAGCTCTAAATACTGTTGTTGGATTAGCTTATACGCCATATATGCTGCGTTGCTTGGGCCAGAATGAATACGGCTTGTATTCACTGGTTTCATCTGTAATTGCATATCTCACACTACTGGATTTTGGTTTTGGGAATGCAATAATACGTTATACTGCCAAATTTCGAGCTGAAGATAAGTTGCAAGAACAATGGGAAATGTTTGGTATGTTTCTTATCGTTTATTCATTAATTGGTATTATGGCATTTTGTGGAGGCTTGGCTTTATATTTCAATGTAGACAATCTTTTTGACAGAACAATGACTAACGCAGAACTTGGACAAGCGAGAATCATGATGTTATTGCTAACGATAAATTTAGCGATTACATTCCCATTGAGTATTTTCGGTTCCATAATCACTGCATACGAAAATTTTATTTTCCAGCGTCTCATAAGTATCGTAAGAATAATTATTTCTACAGGAGTCTTAGTATTAGTTTTGGCGATAGGCTTTAAGGCTGTAGCCCTCGTGATTGTTCAGACAATCTTTAATATCTTGGTTTTATTAATCAACGTTATATATTGCCGGAAGAAACTTGGAATAAAAATAGTGTTTAATAAAATAGATGTTCCCTTCCTGAAGGAAATTTCTGTATACTCATTTTGGATATTCCTCAATGCTATAATGGATAAAATTTATTGGGGAAGTGGACAATTTGTTCTTGGTGCAATCTCTGGGACAGCTGCTGTTGCAATCTTTTCTGTTGCAATTATGCTACAACAGATGTATATGCAATTCTCCACATCCATTGCAAGTGTATTGCTTCCGAAACTAACAGCAATGACGGCAAAGAAGAAATCTGAAGTAGAGATTTCGGATTTGTTTATACGAACAGGAAGATTGCAATTTATTGTAATGTCTTTAATACTTGCTGGATTCATTATATTTGGGAAAGAATTTATAATAGCATGGGCAGGCAACGATTATCTTTTATCTTACCATGTAGCTTTAATTTTCTTTGTAGCTCTTTTTATTCCTCTTATACAAAATACGGGTATTGCTATTCTTCAAGCAAGGAATCAGATGAAGTTTAGATCTTTATTATACTTATTTATTTCTATTATAAGTTTAACATTCCAATTTTTTTTATCAAGGCAAATGGGAGTCATAGGATGTGCGATAGCTATAGGTATAGCTCTGATAATAGGGCAGGGTATAGTTATGAACTGGTATTATCAAAAAAGACAGCATATTGATATCTTGAAATTTTGGAAACAGATTGGTAGAATGTTGATCCCTCCGGCGATGCTGACCATATTAGCTTCATTTATATCTCGTTCTATTGACTTGTCAAATCTTATAAGGCTCATTGTAGGAATATTGGTTTTTGCGGGATGTTATATTTTCGTTATATGGAAATTGTGTATGAATACAAATGAGCGCCAATTGATTTTATCGCCTTTTAAAAGGATAATGAGAAAATAGTCGAATCTCTATTAGACTTTTTATATTGGATCTCTGAAAATTGAAGTTCTCTTATGGTCAACATATTAGATAAAAAAGATTGTGTCGGATGTAATGGATGTGTCCAATGTTGTCCTCAACAGTGCATATCTTTCAATGAAGATGAACAGGGATTCCGATACCCTAAAGTTGATACAGAGAAATGTGTTGAATGTGGTTTATGTGAAAAGGTCTGTCCTGTAATCAACCAAGGAGATGAACGTAAACCTTTATCAGTTTATGCTGGATACGTTTTAGATAAGGATATTCTGTATAAATCTTCATCAGGAGGTATATTTTCAGCACTTGCTCATAATGTACTAAGAGATGGAGGTATTGTATTTGGAGCAAGGTTTGATAATGAGTTTAATGTAATTCATGATAGCGTTGAAACTATTGATGACCTATCCGTTTTAAGAGGCTCAAAATATGTACAGAGTTATATAGGTGAGTGCTATCAACGTGTTAAACAATGTCTGAAAGGTGGTCGTCAGGTACTATTCTCCGGCACTCCCTGTCAAATAGCAGGTTTGAAGTTATTTTTGGGAAAAGAACATGAGAATCTCCTTTTGGTGGAAGTCATCTGTCATGGAGTACCAAGTCCGAGAGTTTGGAGGGAATATCTAACAGATATCCTGAAAGACTCAAACCAAGTAGTAGATAATAATATCTCATGTAGCTTGAAAAGTAAGTATAACCATATAAAAAAGATATCTTTTAGAGATAAGAGAAGAGGTTGGGAAAAATCTGGATTTTCAATTACTATGTCAGATCTTTCAGAGAAATATTTATCTATCCATGATAATAATTACATGCAGGTATTTCTAAGAGATTTTGATTTACGACCTTCGTGCTATTCTTGTCCAAGTAAAAATGGTAAATCACAAAGTGATATAATTCTTGGAGATTTTTGGAGGGTGTCAAATTTAGAACCGGAAGCCTATTCTCAAGACGGTACAAGTTTGATTTTGATTAATACTGAAAAAGGCGAGAAGGCTATTATCAAAGCAGAAGTTCCTTTATTTGAAACTGTCTATTCAAAAGCGTTGCAATCAAATGAATCGTTGGTTCTTTCAGCTTCCATACCAAAATATTATAATTTCTTTTGGGAGAATTTCTATAATGAAGGCATAACATCTTTGCATAAAACTCTAAAATGTGTTAAGGGTGATTTTCTGAAAAGACTCGTCAGATATGCTAAAAGAAGAATGAATTTTTTATCGAAATGAAAACTATTGGAGTTATCACCCATTGGGGTTCATTAGACAATTATGGTCAGACTCTACAGACTTATGCTTTACAAAAGGTGTTGGAGTCGTTAGGATATAATTCTTTTCTGATTCGTTATCTTGAAGATGGTATTAGGAGGTCTATATTCCAAAAATGTTACTCGGCTCTGAATCCAAGATATCTAATTAATTATTTTAGATATAGAAAACTAAACAAGAAAGATTTCAATAATAATATTTTGCATGGTAGGGATTTACGAAAATTTCTGGACAAACATATAAAACAAGCACCATTAATATATTCGCGCCAAAATCTGTTGGAAAATCCTCCAATTGCTGATGTATACATAACAGGGAGTGATCAAGTATGGAATAAACTTGACAGAAGTTATTTTTTAGATTTTGTTAAGGGGAAAAAGATTGCTTATGCAGCAAGTTTTGGCGGTACTACTTATTCAGAACCTGAACGAAAGGTTTTATTTGACTTATTAGATTCTTTCGATCATATTTCTGTCAGAGAACAGTCCGGAAGGAAGATATGTGAGCAAATAGGTATATTGGATGTTAAAGTTGTTCCAGATCCTACAATCTTATTAAGTTGTAAAGATTACTTAGAGTTGTCTATAAATCCAAGTTTTGACAAGCCGTATATTCTTATATATATGTTAGGCAATAAGACTGATTTCGATTTAAAAGAATGTTTCGATTTTGCACAAGCAAATAGTTTAGAGGTTAAATATGTTGCTGGACAAAGGCAATCTGATAATTATACAAAAATATATCCGAGTATGGAGGAATGGTTAGGATTAATTGCTAATGCCAAATTTGTAATTACCAATTCATTTCATGGAACTGTTATGTCTACAATCCTCAATGTACCTTTTATTTCCATCCCGCTTGTAGGAAGTAATTTAAAAATGAATTCTCGCATTGAGACCTTTTTATCCAATTTTGGATTGGATAAAAGATTGACTAAAAATATTGAATCAATCTCCGATACTATAGACTACAACGTTGTTAATTTAAGGCTAAAAGTACTTCAAAATTCAGGCATTGAGTGTCTTGATAATATGATAAAGAATTGAAAATAAAGTTATGAGAACATTTCTAAAAAAAATCTTGTTCGGAATACTTTATTATACTGGCATCATCGCTTTTTTTTATCATTATAATAAGAATAAGCAAAGAATACTTGTTTTCCATCATATTATATCGGATGAAGATCTGAATCTGAGTTTTGAACAACAGATTGTATGTACACCCCAATCCAAGTTCAAATGGATGATGAAGATTGTTAACAAACGTTTTTCTGTTACAACTGATATTGGAAAGCCAGGAACAGCCGTCATAACATTTGATGATGGCTATAGAGCGATTTGGAATGCTTATGAAGTATTAAAATCATTTAATAACACTGCGATAATATTTCTTCCCTTAAGCGTAATTGATGGAGGAACTTTATGGATAGATAAAATAATGGCATGGTTTGCTTATGCACCGTCAAGAGAGTATCATATTGATGGAGCTGTTATTGGTATAGATTCTCAGGAGTCACGCCTGAAAGCTTTTAGTATATGTGTCAACTCGTTATATGAACCTGGAAAATATAACCCGTCAAAAGTTATCAATGAATTAAACCGGCTTTATCCGATAAAGGAACTAAATATTCCGGAAAAATATTTTTCGCAACGATTTATGGGATTAAAAACGGAAGAAATTCAGGATTTGAAAGAGAGGGGATACCAATTCGGAGCCCATTCAATAGACCATGATATACTATCATGTCTTCCGCCCGATAAACTCGAAGTAGATTTTCGTGAGTGTGAAGCCCATATTGGAAAGTTGTTTAACACGGATGTTTATGCCTATCCTTTTGGCCATAAACGCGATGTAAATGATAAGGTGTATGCTATAAGTAAGCAATCTATGTTTGCCAATGCTGTTATGAATGAAAATGTAGCATTACCTTCAAAAGAGAAGTTATCCAGAATTAATATTAGTCAGTATGCTTCCAAATATGAAATAGAGGCAGCATTAAGTGGACTAACACAATGGTTAAAGGATAAACTAAAATGGAAAAAATAGATTTTGTCTTAATTTGGGTTGATGATAGTGATCCGGTATGGCAGGAGTCATATAAAAAATATTCTCAAATAGAATTTGGTGACTTCAGGAGTATCAGATTTAGAGATTGGGGTACCTTAAAATATTGGTTCAGAGGTGTTGAGGAGTTTGCGCCATGGGTTAACAAT
Source organism: uncultured Odoribacter sp. (assembly GCA_964400995.1). GTDB lineage: Bacteria > Bacteroidota > Bacteroidia > Bacteroidales > Marinifilaceae > Odoribacter. Next base: position 8,598 of record CAYNXE010000001.1, on the reverse strand, counting down.
ATCTTTTTTATTACGTGTGGTCATTATCCGGAATGGTTAAAACTTGATCATCCAAAGTTGAGACTTATCAAACACTCAGACTATATCCCACAGAAGTACTTACCTACATTTAACTCTCACACAATTGAACTGAATCTTCATCGGATTGCCTCTCTTTCAGAGAAGTTCGTGTATTTCAATGATGATACGTTCATCATCAATCATATCTCACCAGAACGTTTCTTCATTAGAGACAAAGTGCGAGACATTGCAGTTTTAAATGCTCCTCAACCCAAAGGAGAGATAATGGATCATATAATGGCCAATAATGTAGGATTTATCAATCGACACTTTGATAAAAAAGATGTAATCAAAAGTAATAGGGGCAAATGGATTAATACAATTTATAGGATGTTGTTTTTGAGGACATTAGCTTTATATTCCTATCCTCAGTTTACAGGGCTTTACGATCCGCATCTTCCTAATCCATACTTTAAGGATACTCTTAAAAAAGTTTGGGAATTGGATGCCAACACATTGGATAAGACTTCACTATGCAAATTTAGAAAGTCTGAGAATGTGAGTCAATATGTTTTCAGATACTATCAATTGATGAAAGGTACATTTGAACCAATTAATCCATTGAAATCTTCTATTTCATATACAAGTATAGATGATGCCACACTGGATCAAGCGATACAGATAATTGAAAATCAGAAAAAATCAATAATATGTGTTAATGATGGAAATATTTCTGATTTTGATTGTTCTAAAGCAAATCTATGTAATGCTTTTGAAAAAATTCTTTACAATAAGTCATCATTTGAGGTATAATAATGTTTTGTACATATATCGTATATAATTCCATATTATTATTTACCATAATCTTCAGTGTCCTTATTCAGAGAGCTTGCAATAAGACTTCTGAATACGGGTTTAGAACATTGCTTTTCTTAACTCAGGCTATTCCAGCGTGTCTTAGAAAAGGGATAGGTACTGACTATTGGAATTATAAAATGTTATACGATCTATATAAATACTCCAGCGATGAACATGAAGTTGGTTTTCAAGCATTGGGTAAGTGGCTAAATGTTTGTGATGCCCACTTTCAGTTTTTCGTATGTTTTCTTGCTATATTAGCACTTGCTCCTATTTGCTATTATGTTCCCAAGAAAAACCTTTCTTATTTTATTATTATTTATTTTTTCCTTTTTTATCTGGATATTATAGGAACCAGTCGTCAAGATATTTCAGTTGCCGTAATAGTTTGTGGAATTATTGCGCTTTATCACAAGCATGGGAATATAAAATATTTTATTTCTGCTCTATTGGCCTTTGTTTTTCATTACTCATCTATTCTTTATTTCCCGCTTATTGCGTTCAAACGAATTAAGCTCTCAAATAAGTTGATACTCATAATAACGGCTTGTGTAATTCTCGCATGTTCAGGATTAGGAGTAATTGAATGGGTTTTAAATAGTCCATTATTCTTAGATTCACCATATGGTGTGTATGTGGGTTCTGGTTATATTAGAGAGGCTAATGTCGGAAGTGGCTTGGGAATTATGGCTAATATATTAATCCCCATCCTTTTTTTACTTTTATATTCAAAAACGTCTATACATATCGGATATGCGGACTATTTTGCTGTTTTAGCAATAATTTTTATTGGAAGTTATTTGTTGGCATCTCAAATTCATATTTTTGGACGTTTGGTTAATGTTTTTATTTTTGTTCCTGCCTTTCTCGCGCACCCGGTTTGTAAGGCAATATCTAAGAAATATTGCCCTTTGATTTTCTTGGGATTCTTTTTTATGTATTTGGTTTTATTTGAAAAAGCAATAGGTGACAACCAAATATCATTAGGAAGTGGGTTAGGAGTTTCTCCGTATATGACAATTTTTGATTGATGAAAAATACTAATTAATGCTTCGTTTCCTCTTTGGACTCTTCGCATATGTCCAAATCTTGTGTCAAGGCTGATAAAGAACTTCTGAACGCCTTTTTACAGATGACTTTCATTATGCTTAGCTTGTTTTTTGGGGGGGCTTCGTAAGGTTTACTTCTGTGATTTTCATGGCAGTCTTTTTCCTTACTTGGATGCAAAAATTTCGTCAATATATAGTCATTTATTATTAACAATTATTAATCAGACAAACTTATATTCTTATCATTAAATCAGATTATAAATAGAAGACTTTAACTTTACGAACGGTGAAAAAGTATTTAATTGTCAACGCTACAGCATTAGATAAGAGCGGAGCTTTGAGTATTCTAGTGCAATTTGTTGAGAATATTCCGGTAGATGATCGAAAATGGTTAATATTCATTTCTCCGGCAATTTTAGTTAAGAGTACAAAGCCTAATGTACGTATTGAGCCTGTCAAAGGTGTCAAATCTCTTCATAAAAGGTTGTGGTGGGATGCCATGGGTCTCAAAAAATGGTTAAAAGAAAATGAAATTGAGCCAGTAGCTATGGTTTCACTACAGAACACTGGCTTCAGGGTAGGCAAGAAGGTTCCATCGTTTATCTATTATCATCAGCCTATTCCATTTTATCCTAATAAATGGAACCCATTAAAAACGAACGAAAGAACATTTTGGTTTTACAGAAATATTTATCCATTCTTTGTAAATCTCTTTCTGAAAAAAGATACTAAGGTTTTTGTCCAGTTAGAGTTTATTAGAGACGGATTTGCTAAAAGATTTAATCACCATAGAGAATTAATCAAGGTATATAGTCCTTCTGTATCAGTTCCTCAAAGCTCAAAAGATAGTTTAATTGGAACATCGGCCATCAAGACACTACTTTATCCAGCTATGCCATATTTTTATAAAAATCATGAGGTTATTGAAAGTGCGCTCAAATTAACGGAGACAGACGTAGAAGTCTTATTCACAATAGATCAGGACAACCGTGATAATATCAATGATAAACGTTTAAAGTTTATAGGCATGCAACCCTATGATTTCATTTGCGCACTTTATCGTACATGTGATGCATTGCTCTTCCCAAGCTATGTAGAAACTTTCGGTTTGCCATTATTGGAAGCAGCTTTAACAGGAATGCCTATACTTGCAGCAGACTTACCATATGCTAGGGAAGTTTTGAAGAATTATGATGGTGTAACATATTTACCTTTTAACAAGCCATGTGCTTGGGCCAAAGCGATTGACAACATTGGAAAAGGTAAACGTTATAAGCCAATAGATATTTCTTTGCGCCCGAGTTGGGCAGAGTTATTCGAAAACATTAAATAATAAACAATATAATGTCAGTATTTAAAGACAAAGTCCTCCTTATTACCGGAGGAACCGGGTCCTTTGGGAATGCGGTGTTACGTCGCTTTTTAGATTCGGATATAAAGGAAATTCGGATTTTTAGCCGTGATGAAAAGAAGCAGGACGATATGCGTCACAAACTTCAGAGTCCTAAAGTAAAATATTTTATCGGCGATGTTCGCAATAAAGAATCGGTTGATATAGCTATGCGTGGTGTTGATTATGTTTTTTCAGCAGCTGCTCTCAAACAGGTACCGAGTTGTGAATTCTTTCCGATGGAAGCAACTCGTACCAATGTCGAGGGTACTAATAACGTTTTGCTTTCAGCCATCGAGCATGGTGTAAAAAACGTAGTCGTTCTATCCACCGACAAGGCGGCATATCCAATCAATGCTATGGGTATTTCTAAAGCCCTCATGGAGAAAGTGGCTATTGCAAAAGGGCGTGAACTCGGAGAGGATGCTTCTACAACAATATGTTGTACCCGATATGGCAACGTCATGGCATCACGAGGATCGGTAATTCCCCTTTGGGTTGAACAGATGATGGAAGGGAAACCTATCACTATTACTGACCCGAACATGACTCGATTTATGATGACACTTGACGATGCAGTAGATTTGGTTATCTACGCGTTTTCTCATGGACATAATGGAGACTTGTTTGTCCAAAAAGCTCCTGCGGCAACACTTGAAACCCTCGCCACCGCACTGAAAGAATTGTATTCTAAAGTTGATCCAAAATATGGCAAAACAGAAGTAAAAGTCATAGGAACCCGACACGGGGAGAAACTTTATGAAACACTCGTTACGCGAGAGGAAATGGCCAAAGCTATAGATATGGGTAATTACTATCGAATCCCTTGTGATACCCGTGACCTCAACTATGACAAGTTCTTTACCGAAGGCAATCCCGAAGTTGATAAAATAGAGGATTACCATAGTCATAATACTCACCGTTTGGATGTCGAAGGTATGAAGGAGCAGCTATTGCGCCTGCGTTTTGTACAAGCAGATTTGGGTATGATTGAAAATGATAAACCACGTGAAATCAGAAGTGAATAATACGATGTCGGAAATTAAAGTAATAGAGGGTGAGATATTCCGTGATGCTCGAGGACAGATTAGCTCCTTAAATAATTTTCACTTTGAAGGAGTAAAGCGAGCTTATTTTATCCATCATCCCGACGTCTCGGTTGTCCGTGGCTGGCATGCACATCAACATGAACGCAAGTGGTTTTACTGCCTCAGTGGTAAATTCTCAGTAGCTTTGGTTAAGATTGACGACTGGAACAATCCTTCTGCATCACTTAATGCTGAAATCTATCATTTGGATGAAACAGTGAGCAGGCTTGTATGTGTTCCTGTGGGCTATGCCAATTGTCTCAAAGCTCATACTCCAAATGCTATAATGCTTGTCCTTTCGGATAAGACTCTTGAAGAAGCGGCTGACGATAGCTGGCGATATGACAAATCAATGTGGGTTGACTGGTCAAAACTATGATAGGATGAAAGTATTGGTAACTGGTGCAAAGGGATTTGTAGGTAAAAATCTTTGTGCGCAACTCAAAAACATCCGGGACGGCAAGGCGCATAACTATCCGGTAAAAATAGATGAGGTTTTTGAATATGACGTTGATTCAACTTCCCAAGACCTTGACCGATATTGCCGGGAAGCTGATTTTGTATTCAATCTTGCCGGAGTCAATCGCCCGCAAGATCCGAAAGAATTCATGGAGGGAAATTTTGGATTTGCCACAATTCTGCTTGAAACCCTCAAAAAGCATCAGAACCGCTGTCCTGTTATGATTTCATCCTCGACTCAGGCTGAACTGAATAACCCGTATGGAGAGAGCAAACGTGCCGGAGAAGAACTGATGAGAAGATATTCTGATGAAACCGGAGTCAAAGTGCTGATATATCGTTTCCCAAATTTGTTTGGCAAATGGTGCCGCCCCAATTACAATTCAGCCGTAGCAACTTTCTGCAATAATATAGCACGCAATCTTCCTGTCTCCGTTAACAATAGGTCAACAAAACTGACGTTACTTTATATCGACGACCTTGTTGACGAAATGATTGCGGCTTTGAGTGGGAACGAGCATTATGATGAAAGCTTGTGTGTTGTTCCGATAACACATGAAGCGACTTTGGGAGAGATTGTCGATTTGTTGGAGAAATTTCATCAACAGCCAACAACTCTCGAAATTCCCGATATTCCTGCTGGGTCATTCGAGAAAAAACTATATTCGACTTATTTGTCCTATCTTCCGTCCGACAAGATAAAATTCCGTCTTAAGATGAACATCGATAACCGAGGTTCATTTACCGAATTACTTAAAAGTAGAAATACAGGTCAGATATCAGTAAATATATCAAAACCGGGAATTACCAAGGGGGAGCACTGGCACAATACCAAATGGGAGTTTTTCATTGTTGTATCGGGTCACGGATTGATACAGATGCGAAAAATCGGGACGGACGAGATTCTGGAGTTTGAGGTAAGCGGCGACAATATAGAGGTCGTGCATATGCTCCCCGGTTATACCCATAATATAATTAATCTTTCCGAATCGGAAAATCTTGTAACCATGATGTGGGCAAATGAATCATTTGCTCCTAATCACCCTGATACATATTTTGAAAAAGTAAGTAATGGAGAATAAAATAACATTCAAAAACGATGGTCGGTTAAAATTACTTATCATCGTTGGAACCCGACCTGAAATTATACGATTGGCAGCCGTTATCAACAAGTGTCGCGAATACTTTGATACAATCCTTGCCCATACCGGTCAGAATTATGATTATAATCTTAACGGAGTGTTCTTCAAAGACCTTAAGTTAAAGGATCCTGAAGTGTATTTAAATGCTGTCGGGAAAGACCTTGGTGAAACAATGGGCAATATCATAGCGTTAAGTTACGAATTAATGATTGAAATAAAACCTGATGCTGTTCTTGTACTTGGTGATACGAATTCATGTCTTAGTGTTATAAGTGCCAAACGACTCCATATACCCATATTCCATATGGAAGCGGGCAACCGTTGCTTTGACGAATGTCTTCCGGAAGAAACAAACCGTCGCATAGTCGACATTATTTCTGACGTAAATATATGTTATTCCGAACACGCGCGTCGCTATCTTAACGCATCAGGGGTTGCTCCTCAGCGAACCTATGTCAGCGGTTCTCCAATGGCCGAAGTTTTACATGACAATCTGGCTGAGATAGAGTCAAGTGATATTCATCAGCGTCTCGGGCTGACCCCAGGACATTATATACTTCTCTCAGCTCATCGAGAAGAAAATATTGACACCGAGAAAAACTTCATATCTTTGTTTAGTGCAATCAATGCTATGGCTCGCAAATATGATATGCCAATCCTCTACAGCTGTCATCCACGTAGTCGAAAGCGTCTTGAAACAAGTGGTTTTAAACTTGATTCGCGTGTAATACAGCATGAGCCATTAGGATTTCATGATTACAACTGCCTTCAAATGAGTGCATTTGCAGTTGTAAGCGATAGCGGTACACTCCCTGAGGAATCCTCGTTTTTCCTCTCGGTCGGCCATCCGTTCCCTGCGATATGTATCAGGACTTCGACCGAGCGCCCGGAAGCTCTTGACAAAGGTGATTTCGTCTTGGCCGGAATTGATGAACGGTCACTTCTTCAGGCAGTCGATGTGGCAGTCGAAATGAATCGTAACGGCGACATGGGACTTCCGGTGCCTAATTATATCGATGAAAATGTTTCGACTAAAATAGTCAAACTCATCCAGAGTTACACCGGTGTTGTTAATAAAATGGTCTGGCGAAAATTCTAAACAGTGCGCATATTAATTGTTACCCCTCATTTCTATCCTGAGACATTCAAATGTAACGATATGGCATTTGAGTTACAGCGTCGTGGTCATAATGTATCAGTCATGACAGCCATTCCGGATTATCCGAAAGGAAAGTTCTTTGACGGCTACGGAATATTCAAACGTCGCAGGGAAGTTATAAATGGAGTAAAGGTACATCGGTCTATGATAATTCCGAGAGGAGATGGATCAGCAATAAGACTTGCCCTAAACTATCTGAGCTATACCTTTTTTGCAACAATTAAGGCGTTTTGGTTTGGATTTACCCGCAGATATGATGCAATTATCGTTCACGAAACATCACCTGTGATGGTAGGGATTCCGGCTGTCATTATAAAAAGGATGCATAAAATCCCGATGTATTTCTGGGTACTTGACCTTTGGCCTGAAAGCTTGTCGGCCGCTGGCGGTATCAAAAATAGATACATTATCGGAATCTTCGAAAAATTAACAAAATGGATTTATGATAATTCAAATACAATTTTAATCAGTTCAAAAGGTTTTCGAAAATCTATTAATCAAAAAGGGGAATATGACCATAAAATAAAATATTTTCCTAATTGGATAGATCAGATTGAACCAGCAGAAGAAGTTGTATTATCATATCCACGAGGCTTTAATATTGTTTTTACAGGCAATATTGGTGATGCTCAAGATTTCCCTCATATCTTAGAAGCTTTAAAAAAGCTAAAAGGCCTCCCTATAAATTTTATAATAATTGGAGATGGACGTAATCGCCAATGGGTTGAAAAATATATTGCCGAGTATGGTTTGACTAATGTAAAATGCTTTGGTCGCTTCCCAATTGAGTTTATGCCGAAATTTTACCGACAGGCTGATGTTTTGTTTTTAGCATTGAAAGATAATCCAATTTTTTCTTTGACAGTCCCTGCAAAACTTCAGGCTTATATGTCTTCCGGAAAACCTGTTGTGGCAATGATAAACGGCGAGGGGGCTGAATTGATAAAAGAGGCAGATTGTGGATGGTCGGTGCCTGCTGAAAATTCTGATGCTCTTGCACAATTGCTAATTCAATTGTCAAAAGAAGATAAAGCGATTCTTGTCCAAAAGGGGGAGAATGGCAAGATATTTAGCAAACAGCATTTCCAATTCAAGGATTGTATGGATAACCTTGAACGTGTTTTGCAAAATTGATAAGAGTGTCTAATAAGTGTGGCGTGAATCGAAATAACCTTAAAATAACCACACTCCAAGACTTTGGAAGTGCGGTTATTTTAAGGTTAAAGCTTTCTCCGAGTTTGTCATACCCCATTCCTCAACGCCGTCTCCACCAACTTCATTTCCTCCTTCACTTTGGAGTTTAGGATACGGGCATAAATTTGGGTAGTGGTGATTTTCGTATGCCCCAGCATTTTGCTCACGCTTTCCATACTCACCCCTTTGCTCAAAGTAATGGTTGTTGCGAAGGTGTGCCGGGCAAGGTGGTAGGTCAAGTTCTTCTGAATTCCGCACA